>JAUJLZ010000244.1 GCA_030447125.1 Acidimicrobiales bacterium | reverse complement strand
AATGGGTGTCGGTCCGAACCGCGACCGCCGCGACCGCCGCGACCGCCGCGACCGCGACCACCAAGTCGGCGAGCGGGTGCGGAAGTTGCCACCACGGGTCGCGAGGTCGTGTTTCGGGCCGGAAACAGTCGCGAGGTGGTCGCGACCTTCGTCCTGGTGGTCGCGCCGCGGTCGCGAGCGGCGTCCTGGTAGGTCGCGACGTCGCGGATCGGTAGCCAAACCGGTCGCGGAAGAAATCTTCCGCGACGCAACCGGTCTGGCTACCTCACCGGCTACCTCCGTCATTCAGTGTTCGCGCCATGACCGACATCCGAGGAAGGAGTGCCCGGGCGCATGTGTGCTCGGCGCTCGACGCCGAGTGGCGCCGGGTCGCCGCCAGTTCCCGAGGACGAGCAGCGACGTTGCGGTGGGCCGAAGTGGAGCCCGCCCTGGCGGGTGCCTGCTCGGGCGATGACGTGGTGGCACGTTGCCAGCGTCATGGCGACCGCCGGGGAGCCGTCGCTCTCGGGGCAGTGTTGCGCCTGGCCGTCGACGACGGGTTCGCTCGACAGACAGTGATCCAGGTCATCCTGCCCGGGTTGCTGGCGATGAGTCGCCGGGCCCGCTACATGGTCGGTGCCTCCCGAGGGCCGTGGGCGGATCACGACGAGCTCGAGCAGGAGATCGTGGCCATTGCCTATGAGCGGATCCGTGCGCTGGCAGGCACAACCCAGGCCTGGCCGGCTCGGACACTGCTGGACCAGACCTGGAGGCGGCTACGCCTCCTGCATGACAGGGACCGACAGTGGAAGGCCTGCTGGGTGCCGATGGATGGCGGTCGGGACATTCCTGGCTCCAATGACCGCAGCCCAGTTGAAGAGCTGGCGCAGGTGGTGGTCGATGCGGTCCGCACCGGCTCCCTGGCTCCTGGCGTCGCCGCGACCTTCTACACCTGCCGGGTGCTGGGCTACAGCATCGCCTCAGTCGCACCCATGGTGGGGAGGGATCCGGGAACGGTGAGCCGGTGGGTCGCACGAAGCGTGTGCCTGCTCAAGGGCCGATCGTAGAACCGCCTCTCCGGGGACAGCACTGCCCTACAGAGCAACACCCCGATCCTCGGTCACCCCGGGCGCTCGTCGTGGGACGGCGAGTTCACCATCGGCGGTGAGTCCGGGTGCAGAAGGTCCAGGTGCGTTCTCGACGCCCTCGAGCTTCGCCTCGACCTGGACCAGCTCTCGGTCGAGAAGCTCGAGACGCCGTCGGACGTCCGGAGGGATCGAGAGATCGGATCTTTGCCTGGCGTCCAAGATGATCAGCTCCTCCCTTCGCTGATCGAGCTGGCCGATCTCGGTGTCGAAGCGCGCCAACTCCGGCACCACCAGCCGGTCGTACGCCACCTGCGCTTCCGCCAGACGCCGGGCCCATACCTTGGCGTCTCGGCGGCCGCCACGGCGGGCCGACCGACTCCTCTGCGGGTTCCTGGCGAACTGCTCGGCTTGGTTTCCCTGCGATCGAGCCTCCACCAGCGCCCGGGCAGCCTCGCCCGCTGCAGTGTCGGCGTAGACACCACCACCATTCTCGAGGTCCTGGCGCTGTCGAGCCAGCTTGGCCAGCGAGAGCACGATGCTGGTCAGTTCGGTCCTTGCTTCCGGCGGGAGGGTGGAGGCGATGGCGCCACGTTGGGCTCGGAGGCGAGCTCGTCGCAGGAGCAGGTTCTCTCGCGTCTCGCCAGCCTCGTGCCCCGGAGCATCGGCACCAGTGGCTGGCGTGCCGGTGTCGATGGCCCAGCCCTGGCGGCGCTCTCTCGACCAGTTCGCTCGGAGGTCCTCGCCCGCTTGGTCGATGTCGTCGGCCACCACGTAGGCCATGGAGCGCTGCCGGGCCCGACTCATGGCCACGTAGGCCAGCTCCCGGCCGCCGCCATCCTCCAGGACGTGGGCGACATCGACGGTGGCGCCCTGGCTTCGATGCACGGTGACGGCGTAGCCGTGGTCGAGCCGCTCCGATGCGGTGTCTTCGCGCCCGAACTGCTGGAGCCGCCCGTCGTCCATGCGGGCAACCAACCCACCGCCGAGCTGGTCCACCTCGATCACGCTGCCCCGCTCACTGGTGACCAGATGGCCTCGGGCCCCCGGGGCCAGGGTGACGATCCGATCTCCTGCGGCATAGCGGCGACCTCCTGGAGCCTGCAGCTCGGGACCGCTGAGCCACCCTGCTTCGCCAGCGCGTTGTCGGGCCCGTCGGTTCAACTCGCCGACGTTGGCTCGCCGCCAAGCGAACATGGCCGCGTCGCGTCCGGCCATGACATCGCTCGCCCAGCCGTCGACCAGCTGGTCCATCGCCTCGTCCCGGCTGGGAACGGCGACGATGCGCTCGTGTTTCCGGTACCACTCGACGGCTCGCTCGACGTCGCCGGCCCGCAGTTCGGCCAGAGCCGTCCGCTCGGTGGAGTCGTGCTGGCGGACGTTCTCGTCGAGGACGTGCACCGCTTCGGGCTGTCGAGCCAGCAGGGCACCGAGGCCCCCGCCCGGTCCCACCGAGGACAACTGGCGGTCGTCGCCCACCAACACGATCTTGGCCCCGGCCAGCTCGACCGCCGCCAACAGGCGCAACAGCTCGGCGTCGTCGGTCATGCCCGCCTCGTCGAGGATGACCACCGAGTTGTGACTCAGTTGGACTCGACCGTGGTCCAGGCGCCACAGCAACGACGCCAGGGTCCGCGACTCGCCGATGCCTGCCTCCCGACCGAGGGTCCGGGCCGCTTGTCCAGAGGTGGCGGTCCCCACCACGTCGAAGCCCGCTGCCTGGTAGGCGCCACGCACGACGGCCAGGCAGGTGGTCTTGCCCGACCCGGCCACGCCCAGCACCAGGTCGGTCCCTCTGCCGGTGGTGCAGATGCCGATCACGGCATCGCGCTGGCCGGCGGTGAGGGCAGTCCCGAGGGCATGCTGGCGAGCGACGATGGCTTCGGCGACGACGGAGCGGGGAACGGTGGCTGCGTCGCTTCGTAGTGCCTGATCGGCCACGGAAGCCGCAATCGCCTCCTCAGTGGCGATGACCGAGGCGCAGGCGTAGGGCCGCTCCCGCGCTCCGGGAACTCCGAGCAGGGGCACCGCCTCGGGATTGGCCAGCACCCGAGCGACCACCCGGTCCAACTCGGCCGCCTCGAGGCCAAAGAGCGAAGGAGCTACGGCCACCACGACGTCGCGACGAGAGAACACCTTGCGAGCGGACAAGCGGCCCTCGGCTCCGAGGGAATGCGCCACCAGCGCGTCCACCTGGTCGCGCGTCAAATGGTCCCGCAGGGGAGCCCGCTCAGCGCTCGCTTGGTCGATTGACGCCAGCAGGTCGGCCACCGGGAAGCCGGCGGCGTCCAGCTCGCCACGCCAGCGGGCAAGCAGGTCACCGACGGCCTCGTGGCGCTTGGCTC
>JAUJLZ010000243.1 GCA_030447125.1 Acidimicrobiales bacterium | reverse complement strand
CCGGCCGCCGTCGATTACCACGATGAGCTGGGCCATGCGCACGGTCGAGAACCGGTGGGAGACGAGTACGGTGATGGTCCCCGTCTCTGCGCCGGAGGCGCGTGCGGCGTCGGCGTAGCGCTCGAACAGAACGTGTTCGGTCTCGGCGTCGACCGAGGCAGTGGGCTCGTCGAGCACGAGCAGGAGCGGCCGGGTGCGCATCATCGCGCGGGCCAGGGCGAGCTTCTGCCACTGCCCGCCGGACAGCTCTGCCCCGCCCTCAAAGCTTGACCCCAGCTGGGTCCCGAGGCCATCGGGGAGGGAGGCGGCGAGGTCGGCCGACGCCGCCCGGGCCAGGGCCGCCTCGACGGCGGGGACGTGGTGGACGAGGGGCAGGTCGCCGACACCCACCGTCTCCCGGGTCAGCAACTCGAGGCGGGCGAAGTCCTGGAAGCCCGCCGCCAGACGAGCTCGCCACGCCTGCGCGTCGATGTCGCGCAGGTCCGTGCCGTCGACCAGGATCGAGCCGGCGGTCGGGTCGTAGAAGCTGCACAGCAGCTTGACCAGGGTCGACTTGCCCGCCCCGTTGTCCCCGACCAGGGCGACGGTGGCTCCGGCAGGGAGGGTGAGATCGACATCAGCCAGAACGTGCGTTTCGCTCCCGGGGTAGCGGAACCGGAGGCTGCGCAGCTCGATCCCCTGAACCAGGCGCTCCGGGGGCGGCAAGCTCTGGCCCCGGCGTTCCCGCGCCGCGGAGGCGTAGTCGACGAGCCACAGGTAGCGTGCCGCCACCCTCATCATCCGTGCCAGCGCGGTGGCGGTGCCAACCGCCGTCGCGACCTGCAGGTTGATTCGAGCCAGGAGGGCGAGGGTCAGAACCAAACCGCCCACTGTCACCCGGCCGGCGGCGGCATCGCGTGCCACCGCCACGATGGCGGCGGCGTAGCCCAGGGCGAAGATCGACCAGCCGCTCACGGTCCACAGCAGGCCTCGCCGGCCCGCGGCGTCGAGGCGACGGTCGACGTCTCGCCAAAGCTCCCTGTGGCGGTCCCGCAGCTCAGGGCCGAGGCCGAACACCCGTAGCTCCTTGCCCGGCGCCTGCGAGGTGGCCAACTCGAAGAGGTGGCGGCTTAGGCGGACCTGGCCGGCTGTGTCGTCGCGCGCGGACTCACGCAACCGCTCGGCTTTCGACCCCGCCCAAAACGACGGCAGGGCGAAGACGGGCACGGCCAGCAGCAGGGGGTTCACCGAGGCGAGGAGCACCCCGCTCGCGCTGGCTTGCACGATCATGGCCAGAACGCTGGCGACGGTGTTGCCACCGCCGGCCAGGACGTGGGCCTCCTGGCGCAGCAACTCCGTCTTGTCCAGGTACTCGGGTCGCTCGTGGTGTTCGATACCGGCGATGCCGGCGGTCAGCTCAATCAGCCTGCGGTCGAGGTACAAAGCGGTGTGTTCCTTGAGCGGGAAAAAGGTCCGAGTGGAGCCCCAACCCGCCAGCCGGCCAGCGGCGCTCGTGATGCCAAGGCCGGCGGCGGCGGCGAGCACTGCGTCACCGTCGGATCTCCCGGCGGCGTCGACGAGGAGCTTCAGCCACCACGCCAACAGCACGACCGAGAGTGGCGCCAGCGTTTGAAGGACCAACACCGTGAGGTAGCGAGGAGTGTCGGCCCGAAGCGAGATAGCCGCCGCCGAGCCGAGGGCACGCATGGCGTTACGCACGCTCCCGCTCTCCTGTCGGTTCTACCGACTGCGCGGCGTCGGCGAATCGAGCGGCCTGGAGCCGGAACATGTGGGCGTAGCGACCACCGGCGCCGAGGAGGCTTTCGTGGTCGCCGTCTTCGTAGACGGCCCCACCTTCGACGACGACGATGCGATCGGCTCGGCGCACGGTCGAGAACCGGTGCGAGATCAGGATCGTGGTGACGCCCCGGGTCAGTTCCAGGAACCGGTCGTAGAAGGCGGCCTCAGCCCGAACGTCTAGCGCTGCCGTGGGCTCGTCGAGGATCAGCACCCCGGCCCCGGCCTCCAACGCCAGCAGCGCCCGGGCCAGAGCCACCCGCTGCCACTCGCCGCCTGAGAGGTCGGACCCGCCGACGTAGCGGCCGGACAGCACCGTATCCCAGCCCGCCGGCAGCGATTCGACGATCTCTATGGCCCCCGCCCGGTGTGCGGCCCGAGCGAGCGCCTCGCGGTCGTTGCGTCGCTCGACCGCACCGACGCCAATGTTGTCGGCCGCAGAGAGGTCGTAGTGAGTGAAGTCTTGGAAGATGGCGGCCACTCGACGCTGCCAGCCGGCCGGGTCGAGCTCGGTCAAGTCGACACCGTCGACCACGATGCGCCCGGCGGTGGGGTCGTACAGGCGGCATAGCAGCTTGACCAGGCTAGTCTTGCCCGCGCCGTTGCTCCCCACGATGGCCAGCGACTGCCCGGCCCGGATCTCCAGGTCGAGCCGGGAGATAACGTCAGCCCGGCCGGAAGGGTAGCGGAAGGAGACGCCCTCGAAGCGGATACACGTCGCCGGGAGCCCATCCGCCGACCGCTCGCCGCCAAGGGCAGCGCCACTGCCGGCGATGACCTCGGGCAGAGCGAGCGCCGCCGGCACGAGCGCCGTGCCGTAGCCGATGTTGATGTCATCGATACCGACCGGCACCGCTCCCACTGCACCGACGGCGGTGGCGAAGGCGGTCAGCTCGCCCAGGCTGATCTCGCCTCGCACCGCCGAGCGGCCGAGGAGGGCGAACGCCCCTCCCTGGGTGACGAGCAGGACCAGGGCGTAGGTCGGTCCGAGCGGGCGGCCGCGGCGCCGGTCGACCCAGAACTGAGCCATCGCCGAGCGCCAGCTTTCCCCGAATTGCTCCCCTACCCACTCCGCCAGCCCGAACACCCGCAGCTCCTTGCCAGCTGCCGGCGTAAGCGCCAGGTCTCGGAAGTACGAGGTGCGCCGGAAACGGCGGGCATGGCCGCGTAACGTCCCCACGGTCCACGTCAGGTCGGCGGTGAGCAGCACATGCATCCCGGCGTGGACGACGAGCAACGCTAGCGCCAGCCACCAACGGAACGCGACCAGAAGGGCAGCCGAGCCGGCTGAGGCCAAGCGAAGGGTGGCAACATTGGCGAGTCCCACTGTCGCTTCTCGGACCGTGACCCGGCTGGTGCCTACGGCCTGGGCGGCCGACACCTCGTCGAGCACCTCCGGATCCTCCAGGTGGGCGATGCCCGGCGGCCGGGAAGTGGCCTCCATCACCCGCAGCCTGAGCTGACTGTCTAGCCGGCGTCCCAATGCGTCTGCCATCACCTGCACGCCCGGGCCCGACACCTGCTGCGCCACGAAGAGCACGGCCACGGCGGCAACGGCGACCGACAGGCGGCTCCCGGCGGGGCTGTCGACGCCCGCCGCCACCACGGCCTCGACCGAACCGACGAGCGCCCCGCTTGCGAGGGCCAGCCCCGCCGGCAGGGC
>JAUJLZ010000242.1 GCA_030447125.1 Acidimicrobiales bacterium | reverse complement strand
TCTACGTCCTGCCCCAGAGCCCCCAGCTGGCCAAGCAGCTGCTGATGGTGGCCGGGCTCGACCGCTACTACCAGATCGCCCGCTGCCTGCGCGACGAGGACCTGCGGGCCGACCGCCAGTTCGAGTTCGCCCAGCTCGACCTCGAGGCCTCCTTCGTGAGCCAGGACGACGTGCTGGGCTTCGTCTCCCAAGCGGTGCTCGACGCCACCGAGGCGGCCACTGGAGAGCGACCGGGCGAGATCGAACGCTTGACCTGGTTGGAAGCCATGGAGCGCTTCGGCTCGGACAAGCCCGACCTGCGGGCCGGTCCCGTGCTGGTCGAGCTGGGCCCGGTGTTCGCCGACACGGCCTTCCGGGCCTTCGCCGGGGCCGAGAGCATCAAGGGGCTGCGGGTCCCGGGCCAGGGCGACCTCGGGCGCAACCGCCTGGACGCCCTCACCGAGTCGGCCAAGGACCTCGGGGCTAAGGGCCTGGTGTGGCTGCGGGTGGGCGAGGGGGCCTCCCTCGACTCCCCGGTGGCCAAGTTCCTCTCCGAGGCCGAGTGCGCCGGTCTGGTCGAGGCCGTGGCCGCCGAGCCCGGGGACCTGGTCCTGGTGGTGGCCGACGAGCGGGCGACGGCACGGGCCGTGCTGGGCCAGCTCCGCCTCGACCTGGGCCGTCCGCCGGTCAGCGAAGGGGAGCGGCGCTTCGTGTGGATCACCGAGTTCCCCCTGTTCGAGGGCCTCGACGGCGAGGGCCGGCCCGTCCCCGCCCACCACGCCTTCACCATGCCCCACCCCGACGACCTGGATCGGCTGGAGTCCGACCCGCTGTCGGTGCGATCCCAGTCCTACGACCTGGTGCTCAACGGGTGGGAGCTGGGCTCGGGCTCCATCCGCATCCACCGGGCCGACATCCAGTCGCGGATCTTCGCCCTGCTCGGCATCTCCGAGGCCGACGCCGAGGCCCGCTTCGGCTTCCTGCTGGGCGCCTTCCGCTACGGCGCCCCGCCCCACGGCGGCTTCGCCGTGGGCCTCGACCGCCTGGTGGCCATCCTCGCCGGCGAGGAGAACATCCGCGAGGTCATCGCCTTCCCCAAGACCCAGTCGGGCCTGGACCCCCTCACCGGCGCCCCCGCCCCCGTCGCCCCCCGGGTCCTGTCGGACCTCGGCGTAAAGGTGCTCCCCCCCTCCGCCTGACCGGGGTCCAATCGTCGCAATGAGCTGGGCGACGGGCCGAGTGAAGGTCGCCAGGACTCATGAAATCCCTGGACTGTGCGAGCCGCACCTCGTAGCGTCGCTGCGGACGCAGCACAAGGAGCACCCGCTGTCGACCTGGCTGGTCGGACGAGTGGCGATGAGCGGGCGAGGTGATCCGCTCGTGGCTGGCGGCCGTCGTGGCCCTGGTGGTGGCCTCGGCGTGTCGGGGGATGGGTCCACGCTGACCGAGGCCAGGGAATCCTCGGGCGAGCCGACCGCCGAGGCGAGCGGCGAGGTCTTCGACGTCGACGACCCTGACCTCGAAGGCTCCTTGCGCTCCTTCTACGACGAGTTCCTGCTCGCATCGGATTGCCACCGCACCCCCGGTGAGCAGGCCAGCCGGGAAGGCTCGGGCCTGGCCGACCTGGCCTCGCCGGCGGTGGTGGCGGAGCACGACGCCTGGCGAGCCGCCAACGAGGCCCACGGCGAGGGCTTCCAGCGGGTGGTGACGATGGAGAGCTCGGCCAACGTGAGCGAGGTCAACCTCGAGGGTGCAAGGCCTGCCATCGTGGACTGCACGGTCGAGACCGCCACCATGATCAGCGGTCAAGACGTGCGGGCCTACGTCTCCCGGGTGGTCCAGGTGGCCACCGAGGGGGGGCGCTTGGCGGTTGTCGACGTCGGGGTCACCCACGAGGGCAAGATCGACTCGCCCGGCTACAGCTGCGTCCCGGGCCCCCTGGCTGAGTCGGCTCGGGCCACGGTGGAGGAGATGGAGGCGGCCTACGCGCGGGCCCAAGCCGATCCCCGAGTGGGTATGGCGGAGCCGCTGGCGGGCCTGGTCGCCGATCCCCTGGAGTCCGAGCTCGCCTCGGCACTGGCCGACCAAGCCCGCCTGGGCATCTCGAACACCTCGCCGAGCGAGTCGACGCTAGTGGTGGAGGGCATCGACCCTCGGGGGCTGGGCCTGGTGGTGGTGGTGTCGGTCTGCGCGACCTACCCCGAGGGGCTGGCAGCACGGGACCTGGGGTCGGGCGAGGTGGTGCGCGAGGTTTCCCCGCCGGGAGCCAGATCGAGGTGGTCTTCGCTGTGCGCCTCGACGGGGTGGACGACCCACGAGCTCTAGCGGCGGAGGGCACTGGCCATGACCACGATGAGTCGAGAGGAGATGCAAGAGCGACTGGTCGACCACCACGCCTGGAACTACGGCCGCGGCGGGGGCACCGAGCTCGAGCTGCCCATGACCGACCCCTCCGGCATCGACCTCAGCGGTGTCGATCTGGCCGACGCCGAGTTCGCCGGCGCATCCTTCCGGGGCGCCTGCCTGCGCGGCACCCGCTTCCATGCCGCGTCGCTGCTCGACACCGACCTGACCGGTGCCGACCTCACCCAGGCCGACCTCACCAAGGCTGAGCTCGACTACACACGCGCACCCGGCGCGCTCTTGGTTGGTGCCGTCCTCTTGCGGGCGTCTCTAGCTAACGCGGATCTGCGAGGGGCCGATCTCAGGGATGCGAATCTCTTCAAGACGTTCCTCTACGATGCCGACTTGAGTGGGGCCAACCTGGCCGACACGAACTTGAACCGTGTCGGCATGGACAATGTTCGGCTGATTGGCACCAACCTCGTGGGGGCCCGCAGCGTCGAGACGATCGTCGCCGATTGGATCGAGGTCCAGCAGGGAGATGCCGTCGTCCGCCTCGAAGGCGAGCACATGCGGGACTCGCTCCAGCGAGCGGCAGTGAAGTGATGCCGGCGGGGACGGCAGCGCCGGTGGTGTGGTGAGACGCTGTCAGGCGACGGGGAGTACGACGCCGCCAGGGCCCTGGAGGCGGACACCGAGGAGGTCCTCGGTCAGGCCCAGGAGGTCCATCGCTGGCGGGTGGCGGTGTGCGGCGCCGAGGCTGGTGCGGAGGGGGCCGTGGTCCGCTCGGTGGCGGCCCCGGTCGAAGAGCTGGCCCCCGAGGCCAGCGCGTGGGAGGCCGAGGCCCTCGAGGCCGCCGTGGGGCGAGCTGAGGCCCCAGCTGTTGGGGGCTAGACACACGGCTCAGCCACAATGGGGACCGCTTGGGACCGAGCCGGGAAGGTGGGAAGCCGACCGCGCTTTGAGTTTGACATCCTGCGAGTTCCAAAGGCCATCGTGGCCTCGGTGCATGGAGGATGACGGTGCTCCCCCCACCTGCCTGATGGGTCAGCGGCCGAGCCGCGAGGCCTCGGCCATGTTTCTCGGGCGATGCTCCAGGCGATCGAGCAGGCCTGCCAGGGCGGTCTC
>JAUJLZ010000241.1 GCA_030447125.1 Acidimicrobiales bacterium | reverse complement strand
CCGCTCGTCCTGCGCCCGCTCGTCGCCAGCTCGCTCGTCGCTGTCACGCCTGTCGCTTGGTTCCACGTCGTCCCCGGTCGAGAAGCCTCCGGTCAACTCGAACCCTGGGCCGGCGTGTCGCCGGTGGTCGGTCGAGCCCGCGGATGCGATGCCTGGTGCACCGACCGCAACCGCTCCTTGCTGACGTGAGTGTAGTGCTGGGTGGTGGCCAGGTCGGCATGGCCCAAAAGCTCCTGGACCGCCCGGAGGTCGGCGCCGCCGTCGAGGAGGTGGGTGGCGAAGGTGTGGCGGAGGGCGTGGGGGTGGGTCGGTGAAGCTGCCCGCCGGTCGAGGATGCGGCGCACATCGCGCGTCCCCAGACGACGGCCACGACGGTTGAGGAACACGGCGTCGGGCGGTGAGGCCGCTTCGACCAGATCCGCGCGGCCTCGATCGCACCAGCCCCGCAGAGCATCCACGGCAGGGGCGCTGATCGGTACCTGGCGCTGCTTGGCTCCCTTGCCCCACACCCGCACGACGCCGTGGTCGAGCTGGAGGTCCTCGGGCGCCAGTCCACACAACTCCGCCACCCGCAGGCCGCTCCCGTAGAGCAGTTCGAGCACCGCATCATCGCGGAGGCGGATGCCTGGCTCGTCGTCGTCGACCACCGACGGCGGTTCGTCGAGCAAGAACTCGAGCTCGTCGCCCCGCAGCACCCGGGGGAGGCGCCCAGCGCCACCGGGAGCGGACAGGCCGGTCGAGGGGTCCACGGCCAGATGGCCGCAGCGCAGCTGCCAGGCGAAGTACCGGCGCAGGGTCGAGGCCTTGCGGGCAATGGTGCGCCGGGCGTAGCGCCGGGTGCTGAGGTAGGCGAGGTAGCGACGCAGGACCCGACGGTCGACGGCTGCAGGGCCGTCGAGGCCGGCCCGGCCCGCCCACACGGTGAAGGCGACCAGGTCCCCCTGGTACGCCCGCACCGTGCTCGCCGACATCGCCGTCAGCGAGGCGACAAACGATTCGATCTGCCACATCGAGCCCGGCGGGTGCGTTGCCCCCGCCCCGGCGGAGGCGTCAGCTCGCGCTGGTTGTGCCCTCGATGGCGTCCCTGATCCGGTCGCTGGTCCCGCCACAATTCTCGAGACCATAGGCGACAGCCAACTCCTGGAAGCGACCCAAGCCGTCGTCACGGCTGCTCAGGAGCACCGTCGGGTCCTCGCGGATACGGTCGACACCGTCGCTGCCGGCGTCAAGGAGCTCGTCGATCCGCTCCTCGTCGACCTCCGGGGGCCGGAGCTCGCTCAACCGCTCCAACTCCCGCTCGACGGTCGGAGCCACCCTCTCAGTGGCGAACTCACCGACCACCTCAGCACTGGCGATCTCGCCCGGCGTGGTGAAGGCGCCCTGGGCCGCCTCCTCGATGCGCTGGATCGACTCGGCGCAGATGGCGTTGCCCCGCTCGATGAACTGCCCCTTGGTGAGCCTCGGCTCATCGGAACCACATGCAGTGGCCCCCAGCGCAGCGCTCACCACCAGCGCCAGTACCTTCCTCCTGTGCGTACGCACCCTGATCTCCCCCCCGTCGCGAAATAGCAGACGGAATGTAGCCCTTGGCGTGGATCGTCGCATGTTCCTCCCCGTGGTCGACCTCGACGAGGACCGAGAGCGCCGCAAAGCCGGGCCGGGACGAGGTGATGTCACGGGCGTGGGTCCCCGCGTTCGAACCAGCTTCCGTGGCGGATCAACAGACCGTCGCGCTCCATCCTCGACAGCTCCACGGCCAGGTCGGCCAGAGGGGCATCGACGCGTCCCGCCACGTCTTCGACCGTCGCCGGCTCCCAGCCCATGGCCTCGAACACCGCCACCGCCAGAGGCCGATCAGACGGTGACGGGGCTGACCGAGATGACCGACCACGAGCCCGCGCCTCGCCGTCGAGCCCTAGCGCCATGAGGACGTCGGCGGCATCACGCACCGGTCCACAGCCGGCCACCAACAGCTCGTTGGTGCCCGCCGATGCCGGGCTGCGCACCGGTCCGGGCACGGCCAGGACCGGGCGGTCCCGCTCGAGGGCGGCATCGACCGTGTGCAGCGACCCGCCGCGGATGTGGCTCTCGACGACCACCACCACGTCGGCCAGGCCTGCGATGATCCGGTTGCGGGCCGGAAAGCGCCAGGCCTGGGGACGGGTCCCAAGGGGGTACTCGGACACCACCGTGCCCACTGCCGCCACCTGGGTCCACAGCTCGGCGTTGGCGCTCGGGTACACCACGTCGAGGCCGGTGCCCACCACCGCAGCCGGTGCCGCCCCTCCCGCCAGGACTCCTTCCAGCGCACCGTGATGGGCTTCCGCATCGATCCCCCGAGCAAGGCCCGAGACGACGCAGACACCAGCGGTGGAGAGCTCCCGGCCCAGCTGACGGGCAGTGGCGCGCCCGGCATGGGTGCAGCGGCGCGTCCCCACGACAGCCACCCGAGGTCGCTCGAGGGCGGCCAGTGGACCCCGGTGGAACAGCACCGGTGGTGGTTCCGGATCGCTCGCCAGCGAGACGGGAAAGCCGCCCAGACCCCGAGCCACGACGCCCACCCCTGCTGCGGCGTGGGCGGCCCAGCAAGCACCGACGTCGGTACGCCTCGCCTCCTCGCACCAGCGGGCGGCGAGGGTGGCATCGAGGCGACGGGCCTCGGAGGCGATCTGGGGATCACGGTGGACGGCGCCGGCCAGCACCTGGCGCCAGGCCTCCTCGGGTCCCCAGCGCCCGAGCAGCGCCCCCAGACGGGCCGGACCCATCCCCGACAGACCCGACATGGCGACGACCCATGCCGTGGGCGGCAACCCCGTCCCACTCACGCTGCCGCTCCCAACCGGTCGGGCTCGGCCCGCAGCTGCAGGGCGAGGCACACGTCGCCCTCCCCCAGCGGTCCGTCACGCCCGCCGAGGTCGGCCAGCGTGCGGGCCACTCGTCGCACCCGCTGCAACCCGCGCCCGCTCAAGGTGCCCGCACGCAGACCGCTCTCGAGCATCGCTGACGCGTCTCGCCCCAGGGCCGCGGTGTCGTCGAGGCTCCAGTCTGGCAACTGGGCGTTGCAGGACGCCCCCCGGGCCACGGCCAAGGCCCGGGCCTCCGCGATCCGGGCGGCCACGGTGGCCGTCGACTCTCCCGGTGGCCCGCTCAGGAGCTGACCGGGATCGGGGCGGGCGACGTCGAGGCGCAGGTCGAAGCGATCGAGCAGGGGACCCGACAACCGCCGCGCGTAGCGCAGGCGGGCGGCTTCACTGCACCGGCAGGCGCCCGGCGGCCCGCCCTCGCCGCACGGGCACGGGTTCATGGCCCCGATGAGAAGGAAGTGCGCCGGATAGCACACCGCGGCTCGGGCCCGACACACCCGGACCACCCCCTCTTCGAGGGGCTGGCGCAAGGCGTCGAGGACCGACCGGGCGAACTCGGCCAGCTCGTCCAAGAAGAGCACGCCTTGTGT
>JAUJLZ010000036.1 GCA_030447125.1 Acidimicrobiales bacterium | reverse complement strand
AGGTCTTTCGGGGTTGCACCCGGGGCTGTCGCTTCTGCCAGGCGGGCATGATCACTCGCCCCGTGCGCGAGCGCCCAGCCGCCCAGGTGCGGTCGGGTGTCTGGCGGCCGAGGCATTCGTGCTCGTCCGGGAGATCAAGTGAGCGCTGCTGGCAGGCGATCAGGTACTTGCGTCAGAGGGCGCAAACGTGATTTGCTGTGCAGGAACGTCCACGGGTTCGCGCGGCGGGCCCCGAACCAAGGGGATGGAAAGACATGGAGTACCGTTCACCAAGCCTGACCGATGCCGGGTCCGTCGCCGGGCTCACCCAAGCCTCCATGGTTGGCGACAGAACCGACGACGCTTTTCCTGCGGGGACGCCACAGGAGGACCTCACGTTCTCCTGACCTTGACGAGAACGAGACAAGGGCCGGGTCCGCCCGGTCCTTTCTCGTTTTCCCCTCATGTGCAAGGTGGACGCTCCGACGTCGCCTCCTCGGCCAGGAGCTGCAGTAGGGAGGGGACGATTCCGGGGTCGAACGGGGGCCCCCACGGGATGTCGGCCTCGACAAGGGGCACCTGGGCGGCCAGGCAGGTCAGCACCTCGAACTGGCGGCGCAAAATCGATTGGCGGCGCCAGCCGAGGATGCGGGGAAATCCCGCCAGCCGGAAGACGGCGTCGGCGGGTCGCAGCCGGCGCACGCTGACCACGATGGCATCGCGGGACGGCCGCGGCACAACGATGCACCTGAGTGGCGTTCGTCGCCTTGGAGACGTCGCTGGTGCTAGCGCCAGGCGGCCGTCGGCGGTCTCCGAGACGCCGGGCCGATCAGCGAAGTGACCGACCACCGACCGGGCCTTGGGCCGGAGCCTGAGCTGGGGCCCCCCGCCCACGCAGTAGATCGCCTCTCCCACATCCAGGCGTAGCAGGTCGTCGGTCACCAAGAGCGCTCCGGCACCGCACGCCAGTGCCGCCATGGTGGACTTCCCTGCCCCCGAGTGACCGGTGAAGGCGATCAATCCGCCGTCGGCCTCCACGGCGCTGGCGTGGAGCACGCATTGGCCGGCGAGGGAGAGCACAAAGGCGACGACGAGCCCGGCCACGAGCACCGACACCAGGCCGAGGTCGGTACCCGGCGCCGGATGGCACGCCACCGAGGTGAGGTCGGAGGCGATGACGAAGTCGCAGATCCCGGGCACCCGCAGCGTGAAGCGCTCCCCGTCGTCGCAAGCCACGTACCAGCGCTTCCCGGAGGCGACGTTGTCGACGATGACCTCGCCCCGCGGCGCGCCCGCAGGCACCGCTCGCACCGCTCGCACCCGGACGACCACATCGTGGCTCCCGGTCCCGAGGGCGAAGCCGGCCAGGGGGACCTCGGAGCGGAGTCGCAGGCCGTGCAGCTCGTACAGGGGAATGTCGTGATCCTCGAGCGGGATGGGCGGCAAGGTAGCAGCTCATCTAGACTCGCCGGTGGTGTCGGCTCGCCTCTATCGGATGGCCCCGCTCGAGGTCGCCGCCGGGTGGGTGCCGGGCCACGAGACAGGGAGCCGCCCTGCCGAGGTGTTCGCTGACGAGGTGTGGGCTGAGGAGTTGGAGCGGGCCCGCTCGCCCCGCCAGGCGCTGGAGCGCAGCCTCCTGCCAGCGCTCCAGCGGACCCCATGCGTGGTCGCCTTCTCCGGCGGCCGGGACTCCTCGGCGATGTTGGCCTTGGTCGTGGCGCTGGCCCGGCGTGAGGGTCTGCCCCTTCCGGTGGCGCTGACCAAGCGCTATCCCAAGCATCCGGAGACGGACGAGTCCCGTTGGCAGGAGCTGGTGGTCCGCCACCTCGGCGTCGAAGAGTGGGTCCGGCTCCCGTTCGACACCGAGCTCGATCTGGTGGGGCCCGTGGCTAGCACCGTCCTGCGTCGGCACGGGCTGGTGTGGCCCCCGCCGGCGTACGGGCGCCTGCCCCTGCTCGATGTCGCCGCCGGTGGTTCCCTCGTCGACGGCGAGGGTGGTGACGAGGTCTTCGGCATCCGTCGGGTCACCCCGCTCAAGCACACCCTGGCCGGCAAGCTACGACCCGGGCGTCCCATGGCGCGGCTCCTGGCCGAGTCGATCGGCCCCCGGCCGCTCCGCCGGTCCCGCTTGCGGCGCAAGAGGACCGCCCGCACTCCTCAGCCGTGGCTGCGTCCGGAGGCGAGGGCGGCATTCGTCGAGGCCCTGGTGGTCGACGACCTCGACGAGCCCTTCAGCTGGATCGGGGGAGCGCGCCGGCTGCTCGTGCGCCGGGCCTGGGTGTACGGGAGCCGCACGATGGCGCTGCTGGCCGAGGAGGCCGACGTGTACGCGGTCCATCCCCTCCTCGATCCCGTCTTCATCGAGTCGCTTCGCCCCCTGGCCGGTCGCCTCGGCTTCACCAGCCGACGGGCAGCCATGGCGGCCTTGTTCGGCGATCTCCTTCCCCCTGAAGTGATCAGGCGACAGGACAAGGTCGCGTTCAACGGCGTCGTCTTCAGCCGCTACAGCCGCGACTTCGTCCGCACCTGGGACGGGAGCGGGGTGGACGCCGATCTGGTCGACCCGGAGCGGCTGGGCGAGGAGTGGCGGGCGCCGGTGCCCAACGCCGGCACCAGTGCCCTACTCCAGGCAGCGTGGCTGGCGCAGCAGCCTTCAGGCACGCGGGAGGAGAGCTTGGGACTTACAGCTGGGCCAGCGATACCAGCTGGGCGAAGTCGGGCTCCTGGGCCATGAGCTGGTCGAAGTCGCCGACGGCCGCCACCTGGCCCTCGCGCAGGAAGTAGATCCGATCGCAGTGCTTGAGGGTGCTCAACCGGTGAGCCACGGTAATGATGGTCAGCGACCCGCGCAGGGAGGCGATGGTGGCGACGATACGTGCTTCGGTCTCGGAGTCGAGGGCCGAGGTGGCCTCGTCGAGCACCAGCACGCTGGGACGGTGATACAGCGCCCGAGCCAGGCCAAGGCGCTGGCGCTGCCCGCCGGACAAGCGAACCCCGAATTCGCCCACCGTAGTGTCCGGGCCGGCGGGGAGGGTGGCCACGAATGCGTCGATCTGGGCCAGGCCCATCGCCTCGCGGAGCTGACCGTCGTCGACGTCGTCGGTGGCGATGCCGAAAGCGATGTTGGCCCGGATGGTGTCGTCGATCAGCACGATGTCCTGGGGGACGTAGCCGATCGAGAGCTGCCAGCCGGTCCGACAGATACTCATGGGCCGCCCGTCGACCGTGATGACTCCCGACTGGGGCTCGAGCAGGCCCAGGAGCACGTCGAGCAACGTCGATTTGCCCGCGCCCGAGGAACCCACGACGCCCACATCGTCACCAGGCCCGATGCTCAGGGACACGTCGTGGAGCACGTCCTCGTCGGTGCCGTCGTAGCGGAACCGTACGTCGACCAGCTCGATGGCGCAGGGATCGAGGGGCTCAGTTGACACGTCGTCGTCTCGGGCATGACCGAGCGCATCGAGGAGCGCAGTGTCCTCCATCACCTGGTCGAGGGCCGGTTGGGCGGAGCGGGCCAAGGTGAAGGTGCTCATGACCCGGTTGAGGGGCGTGACGAGGCGGAAGCCGGCGGCCAGGAACAGCCCCACGACGGCCAGGGCCTCCGCCGGTGAGCGGGTGGCGAAGGCATACCCGGCCAGCATGGTCGCCCCGTACAGGAAGGTCAGGTCGAGGAAGTGCCGGGGCATGAGCTGGAAGACCACCAGTTGGCGCTGGGCGGCGGCCAGCTCCAGCTTGGTCTCGTAGAACTGCTCGACGAAGAAGTCCTCGCGATGCAGGACGGCCAGCTCCTTGGTGGCCCGCACCGCTTCCTGCACCTGCCGGTAGCGCTCGGCCACCTCCTGGTGGACCTGTTTTGCCGCCACCCGCTGGCGCCCGCCGATGAGGCGCTGGTAGCCGACCCCGACGACCAAGAAGTAGCCGATGGCCACCAGGGCAACTCCCGGATCGCTGATCACGATGACGGTGGCGATGGCGATCAGCGCCACACAGTCGGCGGCGGCGGCCATGACGGTGGGGACCGTTCGTCGGAACAGCAGGAGCAGGGACTCGTTCAGGGTGCGCTGGATCTGGGAGGAGTTCCGCCTGAGGTGGTAGGACCTCGGTGCCCGGAGGTAGCTGGCGAAGAGCCGGCGGGCGATGCGGGCCTCTTGCTTGAGCGAGGTCCCGATGCCCCAGCGCAACAGGATGACGGCTGCCACCGCCTTGACCGTGAAGGTGAGCAGGACCAGACCGGCGAGAATGGCAGCCGCCTGGTTGTTCGACGAGATGTCCGTGAACCCCTCCAGAAAGCGCGCCGTGGGGGGGAGCGGCTCCTCGGGAACGAGCACCAAGAGCTGGGTCAGGGGCAGGACGAGGAACACCCCAACGGCCTCCAGGGCGGCGACGAACACCGACACCAGGGCGAACAGGAGGAACCGGAGCCGGGCCGGGCGGTCGAGGATCGAGAAGGTTCGTCGCAGGAACGTGGTCATGCTCGAGGAGCGATCATGGAAGAGAGGCTCGCCCGAACGAGGTCCCGGGGACGCCGTCATACGTTACGGGTCGACTCGTCCGCCGCCAAATCACTGCTCTCACTGAGCGGCCAAGTCTACGTAGATCTCCTCGAGGCGGCGGACGGCTCGGGAGATGTCGTAGCGCCCGCTGCGCGCCCGGCCTGCCTCGCCCATCCGCTTGCGCATGTCGGCGTCGGTGACCAGGCGAAGGATGGCCTCGGCCAGGGCCCCGGGCTCACCAGGCGGCACGATGAAACCATCGAGCCCCGGACGGACCGCTTCGGGGACTCCTCCTACGCTGGTGGCCACGATGGGCACACCCATGGACAGGGCCTCCATGACGGCGATGGGGTACCCCTCGTGGATCGAGGCCAAGGCGAACACGTCGGAGCCGGCGAGAACGCTGACGGCGTCCTGGCGGTAGCCGAGGAAGCGCACCCGGTCGCCGAGGCCGAGCTGGCGGTGGCGCTCGCGGATCTCCCCCTCCAGCTGCCCCTGGCCCACGATGACGAACAACACCGGCTCCCCGGCGTCGAGCACGGTCCGGGCGGCGGCGAGGAGGTCGGGGTAGCCCTTCTGGCGGCGGAGGTTGGCGATGGTGCACACCACCACCTCGTCGTCGCCGACGCCCAACTCGGCGCGGATGCGCCCGCGGTCGTCTCGTCTCTCCTGAATGGCCTCCACGTCCACACCGTGGACCACCACCTCGACCCTTCGACGCAGGGGCCGGGGGATGGAGTCGCGCACCGACCCTGACACCGCGACTTGGGCCCGGGCCAGCGGGAAGGTGACGGTGTTGAGCACACGGGTCGGAAGAGGGTGGGACGACCACACGTTGTGCTCGGTGGTGACCATGGGCGACCGGCGGCCGGGGGGAAGCGAGCGCATGACCAGCTCGGCTACACCGGCGACGTAGGGCGAGTGGACGTGCACCACGTCGAAGCGCTCTTCGAGGAGCAGGCGGCGCAACCGCAGGGCCCAGGCCGGGTTGCACTCGTTGGGAGCGTCGAGGCAGCGGCTCGGCACCCCTGCCTGGGCCAGCCGCTCCACCAACGCCGTCTTCCAGGGCAGCAGGTAGGCGATCTCGAAGCGGAAGCGCTGGGCGTCCGCTACCCCGGCGGTGGAGAGCAGCAGGTGCTCGGCCCCTCCAGGTCCCAAACCCTTGATCAACCACAGCACCCGCAGGGGATGGCTCGGGCCAACGGGGCGCGATGTGGGGTCGGCTAAAGAGGTGGCCTCGCTCATGGGAGCGCGGCGACCTCGTCGGCGGGGGCGTGCGAACCCGCCAGCACCTCGACCACCTGGTCGACGGCGCCGGGCGCCAGACGGGCGAAGATCGACAGGCTCACTACCCGGCGGGCGACGTCGTCCGTGACCGGCAGGTGGGCAAGCTCGAGGTGGGCATAGGCCTGCTGGCGGTGCACCGGGGGGAAGAAGTAGTCGCGAGCGATCCGCAGCCGCGCAGCTAGGGTGGCGTCGGCCGTGGCCACCAGCCCGCCTTCACCGCCGACCGCCAGCTTGGTCGGGCTCAGGCTGAACACCTCGGCCGCACCGAAGTTGCCGACGGGGCGGCCGTTGTGGGAGGCACCAAGGGCGTGGGCGGCATCGAGCACCAGGGGGATGCCGGCGGAGCGAGCCAGCGCTTCCGGGCGCTCGGTGTCGCAGGGAGCACCGAAGACCTGGGTGGGGAGGATGGCCCCGGCGCCGTCTGTCCGCCGGGCGAGGTCGTCGGCGTCCACCTGGAACGAGGAGAGCCCACACTCGTCGAACAACGGCCGCAGTCCGTTCCAGGCGATGGCGTGGGCTGCGGCTGAGAACGTGAAGCTGGGAAGTAGCACCGGGCCGGAGGGCTCGAGTGTCTGGAGGGTGAGTACGAGCCCAACGGTGCACGACGAGACAGCGACGACGTGGTTGACCCCCAGCCGGCCGGTGGCCTGGTGCTCCAGCTCTCGGACCAGGGGTCCGTTGGTCAGCATGTCCTGGTAGGACGGTTCCAACCGGCGGACGACATCGGCCAGCGGCGGCGTGAAGGGACGAGCAAATGGGAGGCCCTGGGCGGCGAAGACCGGGGCTCCCCAAGGAGCGCCGGGCGCCTCACCCGGCGCTCCTTGCCGTCTCGGCCGTCTCGGCCTTCTCGATGACGCGATCTTTGCTCGCCTCCGGGCCGGAATGCGAGATGGCCCGATCGCCCTCGTCCCACTCGGGCCTGCGCTTTCGGGCGGCGGCAGACCCGAGAGCCAGGACGGCGAGCACCACGGTGACCTCGACGGCGAGGATTACCGTCGCCTCTGCCACGGTCGCCCGCAACCCGGCTACCCGGGAAGCCACGTACACCACCACCAGGTGAGCGAGGGCGATCACTACCACCGACCGGGGCCGGGGAGAGATCAGCAGCTCGAGGGCGCTGGGCCGGTCCCTCCGAATGCCCCGGGTGACGGGTTCGAGGACGAGCAGGCCCAGGCACGCCAGGCCACCGACGATCGAGCTGGTCCGACCGGCGCCGCCGACCGCGATCGTCCAGGCCACCAGCCCGGAGCTGGCCAGCGACCCGGCCACTCCGAGAGACGCCACCGGCCATGGCCACGAGGTGAGGGCGAGAGGCAGCGCCAGGCCGACCAGGACCAGCGCCTGATCGGTGCTGGGCACGGTGGCGTAGATTCCCAGGATCGACACCGCCAAGAGCACAGGGGCCAGGCCCCGGCGACCCCAGCGGGCGTCGAAGTCGGACAGCAGGGTCCCGCCGCCGACTACGCCAGCCAGGACCGCAACACGAATCCAGGTTCCCTCAGGCAGATCGGTGGCAAAGGCCGTCAACCAGGCGCCGGGCACGGCCAGGAGCACGGTCGCCGGCCACCCCGCACGGGAGATGTCGGCGACCAGGCCGCCGAGGACCAGTGCGCCCAGGCCCAGGGCCAGGTTGTCGGCGAGAAGGTCAGTCTGGGCGAGGGCGGCCACGCCGGCGCCGACGACGACCAGTCCAGCGACGGGGAGAGGACGACCCTGCCCCGAGGAGAGCCGGAGTAGGGCACCGGCCAGGAGGACGAGGCCCAGCCCCAAGAGGCCGATGACGAGCCCGGCTTGGAACTCGGGCCGCAGGACCTGCCCGAGAGGGCTCTTCAGGAGGAACGTTGGGAAGGCAGCGTTCATGCCTGTGCCTCGACGTAGGCCGAGGCCTGGAGCTTGAACAGTTCGGCGTAGAGGCCGTCGGCGACCATGAGGTCGCTGTGGGTGCCGTGCTCGGCCACTTCGCCGTCTCGCAGCACGTAGATGCGGTCGGCGGAACGGACGCTGGAAAAGCGATGGGAGATCAACAGCACCGCCCGACCGGCGCACAGCGTGCGGATGCTGTCGAAGAGCTCCGACTCCGCCCGGGGGTCGAGGGCGGCGGTGGGCTCATCGAGGATGATGAAGGGGGCGTCGCGAAAGAAGGCCCTGGCCAGGGCGACCCGTTGCCACTGGCCCACGGAGAGGTCGCTGCCGCCGAAGAACTCCGGCCCCAAGCGGGTCTCGTACCCCTTGTCGAGGGACTCCAGGTACTCGTGGGCGCCGGCTTGGCGGGCGGCCTGGACGATCCTGTCCATGTCGTCGTAGTGCTCGTGGCGGCCCATGGCGATGTTCTCGCGAGCGGTGAGGTAGTACTGCACGAAGTCCTGGAAGATCACCGCCACCGAGGCCCGCAGCCGGTCCTGGTCGTAGCCGGCGGTGTCGACCCCGTCCCAGCGGATGGTGCCCCGGTCAGGGGCGTAGAGACCGGCGAGGAGCTTGGCCAGGGTGGTCTTGCCCGAGCCGTTCTCACCCACCAGAGCGATGATCTCCCCAGCCCGGACCTGCAGGGACACCCCCCGCAGGCTGGGTACCTCGCGGCTGGGGTAGGTGAAGGCGACGTCGTCAACCGTGAGGGTGGAGAAGCCCTCGGGCGGCTCCGCTGTCGGTTGGGCAGCGATGAGTTCGGGCACCCATTCCACGAAGGTGGTGAAGTCCTCAAGGAATAACGAGCTCTCGTAGAGCGAGCCGGTGCTGGAGGAGAGGCCCCTCAGTCGCTGCCCGAGCAGGACGATGGCCCCCACGGCGGCGCCCGCCGATGCCAGGGAGATCCGCTCGGTGGTCACGAACCACACCAGGACGGCGATGGTGGCGGCGGTCAGGCTGGAGGTGGCCAGCCCACCCAATAGGCCCAGGCGCAGCCGGCGCCTGGCCATCGTGCGCAGGTCGGCGATCTTCTCGTCGTACAGCCGGTCGTGGCGCTCGCGCAGGAAGCCAGCCAGGCCGAAAGCCCGGATCTCCTTGGCCTGCTCCTTGCCGGACAGGAGCCTGAACAGGTAGGCACGGCGTCGGTCGCGCTCGGTCTGCTCCACCGAGAAGCGGTAGACCAACTTGCTCGCTCGGGTGGTGGCATACCAGGCGGGGAGGTACGCCGCCAGCACCAAGGCGAGGAACACGGGCTGGAGGAAGAGCAGGGCGGCACCGATACCGACGATGGCGGACAGGGCGCTGATGACGCCGAGCACCCCGGTGGCCATCTGGGCCGGTCGCATTTGGGCGTTGAGCTGTGCCCGCTGGAGGCGGTCGTGGAAGTCGGGCCGCTCGTAGGCCAGCAGATCGACCGAGGTCGCCACCTCCAGCACCTGGTTCACCGAGTAACGGCCCACCAGCTCGGACAGGATCCGCTGCTGCTCGATCCGGCCCAGGTTGGCGAACGTCACCAGGGCGGTGACCACGGCCAGGAGCGCGAGGACGGGTAAGACCGCGGCGAAGCTCCCCTGCTCGCCCGACTCCAGGACCCGCTGGAGGACTTCGCGGCCAGCGAGGAGTTGCACGGCCACGCCTCCGCCCGCCGCCATCTGGAGAGCCCCTGAGGTGACCAGCTCGCGGGGGGCAGCGTGCCAGGCCAGGCTCATGGCCCGAGCGACCAGGCGGGGCAGCCGGCGCAGCCGCCGTGAGGGCTCCGGGCGCAACAGCTGCTCGACGCTGAGGGTTTTCTTGGCCTGCTCGCTCACGGTGCCCTTCTGAGAGTCCCCGGTCCTCCCCGGCCGCGTTGGGGTGCCACCACTGAGGAGTCGCCGGACAGCCTATGCGTGCCTCGGCTCTCCACCGTGGTCGACGGGGCCGGTGAACAGGGGCAAGAGCCAGTCGCGGCCCCCGATGCTCGTGCCCGAGACCTCGATCCAGGCGTGGGCCATGACCGTTCCGTCCACGCTGCCCACGCCCAAGCGCAGGACGGGGTGACGCGACCTGAGCAGGTAACCGACCACCAGGGACTGGCGCAGGCAGGGCCCTCCCCCGAAGGGCCAACGGGCCATCACCCGCTTCGCCGCACGCAGGCGTCGCAGCTCGTAACGGTCGAAGGCCGGCGAGGGCGGGGCCGCCGGTGCCGCCGGGCGGGCATCAACCGTGTCGAGGGGGACGGCCAACCATCGTGCCACCCGGGGAAGGGGGACGGTGCGGATGGCCACCTCGACGAGCGTGGTGACGACGAGCACCCGGGCGATGCTGAGCAGGTCGCCCGCCGGCAACCTGGCGGCGGCCGCCAACGGGCCTCGACGGCGGTCAGCAGTCCGCGGTGACGGGGACGTGTTCGCCTCAATCCTGGAGGAACTGTCGGTCGCTGAGCATGGAAACGAAGTCGTGGACGTCCCGGGTCGCCTGGTCACGACCGATGCCGTAGGTCTCGACCAGGGCGTCGATTAACTGGTCCTGGGTCTTCGCCTCGCTCACCTGCTGCCAGAGGAAGGCGCCGCTGGCGTTGAGCCGAAAGTACCGCGACGCTTCCAGGTCGAGCCCAACCACCTCGTCGTCGAGGGCCCGCCATACGACCTTGTCGGCTCGCAACTCAAGCTTCACCTTCGCCTCCAACCGGCGCTGCCGGCAGCCACGTCGCCGACCGTGCTCCGAAGCTAGCAAACCCTTACTGCCGCCACGGCTCGCACCCTGGTCATCGATGGCGCCGAGAGCCGAGAGCCGAGCGCCGTCCCCGCCGCCACCAGTCCAAACGAGAGACTTCCCGGCGGGCCAGGAACTCGCTACTCGGCAGGGCCAGGGCCCGCGCCAGCTCCACCTTGGCGACCACGCCGGGGATGGTGACCAGCGAGGCCAGCGACTGGGTGGCGAAGCTCCTCCGGGCTGCGCTGTAGGTCGCCAGGAGACATCGCTCCCGGGCCGAGGGTGTGTAGGACTGGGCCCACCGGGACAGCTCGTCGGGTTCGAGGGCAAAGGCCTGCCAGGTCAGCTCCACGGCCCGGGCCAGCACCGCCTCTGCCTTTCCGCCGAGCACGAGCTCGTGTACCGCCGAGCCATCGTGCTCGACGGTGAGCAAGAGCTGGGCCAGGTCGCGCATGGCTGCCAGCCGGGGCGGATCATCGCCGATCGCCACCTGGTAGCAGGCGTGCACGACCATGGCCTCGACGGGCAGGGCCCGCAAGGTGCGTCCGGCGAGCAGAAAGTTACGCGGCCGGGCCCACAGGGTGCGCAGGTCGATGCTGAGCCCGAACGGCCCGTCGACCAGCGTGCGGTGGAGGTCCAGCTCGTGACGCTGGGGGGCCACGAGGGTCGCTCCCTTCCCGAAGCGGCGGTCGAACCCCGGGCGGGGTTCCGGCCAGGGGCGGTGGTAGCCGATATCGAGCAGGACGTCGACGACGGCGGCGAACTGCTCGGAGGTGACGAGCAGGTCGATGTCGCGGAAATGGCGCAGGGACGGGCTGGGGTAGGCGGTGTGGGCCAGGGCCGTCCCTTTGAGTACCCGGTGATCGAGGCCAGCGTGGTCGAGCACGTCGACGGCGGTGAGGAGGTGCTGCTCCAGGCGCAGGCAGAGACGAAGCGCCTGAAGGCCCAGGGACTTGGCCTGGCCTCGTTGCAGTGAGGTGGTGGGGAGGTCGCCGGCCGCCACCGCGCTCCAGAGGTGCCCGAGTAGCCGCTGCTCAGCACACCCGTGCAACACCTCCTGCCACTTGTCGTCGGCAAGGGGCGCCTCGGGCAAGCCGAGACCTGTGCCGGGCAGCCCGTACGAGGCGAGGGCCCGGAGGTGTCGCTCGACCGGTCCCTGTGCCCTCACCGGCGCCCCTGGCTGCCGCGCGCTCCTATGGGGGACCGCAGGTGGCGTGAGAGCCTCAGAGGTGCTCCACCTGCTCGCCCGACAGGCGGTGGCGGGTGTCGAGCACGTAGCGGGCGTGGGTGGCCACCAGGTCCAGGTCGAAGTCGTCGTGGTCGAGGTTCAGCCACCGAGGATCGCCTCGCTTCCCGAAGAGTCCTGTGGTGGGACGAGAAGCGGCATGCTATCGCTCGTTCTGGAGGGGACCAGCGTCTCTCCGTCTGACGTTTCGTGCGACAGTTTCGCTGATGACCACTATCTCGTATCGGTCCGACGAGGAGTCGGACGAAGCGTTGCGCTATTTGGAGCGAAGCGGTGGACTGAACCGGAGTCAGGCCATCCGCGAGGCGCTGATCGAAGTTGCGGATCGCCGGAGGCGCGAGGCACTGATGGCCGAGGTCGAGGCGTTGGGCCATGACGAAAGGGATCAACAGGAGAAGGCGCCCGTCACCCGGCTGTTGGACTCCCTAGCACCTTCTGCCCAGGTCGAGTGATTCGTGGCGACGTTGTTCGGCTACCAAACGAACCAAGCAG
>JAUJLZ010000240.1 GCA_030447125.1 Acidimicrobiales bacterium | reverse complement strand
CACGAAGAGGGCCCCGGCGGCGCAGGCGGTGACCCCGCCAGAGACAGGGTCGGAGGTCATCGAGGTCGGGCAGGCGCCTGAGGACAGCTGACCAACCGGGACACGTCAGGCCGGTACGTTCAGCCGATGCGCATCGCGACCTGGAACGTGAACTCGCTCAAGGCCCGGCTCGGGCGCGTCGAACAGTGGCTGGCCGAGGTGGCGCCCGACATCGTTTGTCTGCAGGAGACCAAGCTCGCCGACGACGCCTTCCCGGCGATGGCCTTCGCCGCCCTGGGCTACGACGCGGTCCACCACGGTGAGGGTCGCTGGAACGGGGTGGCCATGCTCAGCCGAGTGGGGATCGATCACGTCGTCGACGGCTTCGCCCCTGGCATCGAAGCCGACGACGAGGCGCGCCTGCTCACCGCCACCTGTGGAGGTGTACGGGTGGTGACGGTATACGTGCCCAACGGCCGAGCCCTCGACCACCCCATGTACCAGCACAAGCTGAGCTGGCTGGCCCGCCTGCGTCTCCACCTGGAGGCCCAGGCACGTCCCGACAACGATGTCGTCGTGTGCGGCGACTTCAACGTGGCCCCCGACGATCGCGACGTCTGGGACGCGGCGGCCTGCCACGGCGGTACCCACGTCAGCCAGGCCGAGCGCAGTGCCTTGGCCGACGTCGCCGCGTGGGGCCTGGTGGACGTGTTCCGCCAGCGCCACCAGGAGGAACGGTTGTTCTCGTGGTGGGACTATCGGGCCGGGAACTTCCACAAGCACCTGGGCATGCGCATCGACCTGCTCTACGCCAGCCGCCCCCTGGCCGAGCGCCTGTCTTGGGTGTTGATCGACCGCAATGCTCGAAAGGGCAAGCTGCCTTCGGACCACGCCCCCCTCGTCGCCGAGTTCACCGAGCCCGGCGCCTGCTGACGGCGGGCGCCGAAGAGACGGTGCCGATCAGACAGCCAGATGGCTGCGCAGCTTGGCCAAGCCCGACTCGAGGAGATCGCGCACCTGATGCCGGGTCAAGCCGAGGTCGATGTGGAGCTGCTTCATCGACCGTTCCGGAGCGCCGTGGAGGCCGAACCGGGCCCGCACCACGCTGCGCTCCAGGGGGGACAGGTCGTCGAGGAGGTGGCGGTCGGCGCGGAGGCAGACAGCGTCGAGGTCGATTTCAGCGCCGGGGTCCACCATGTCGTCTCCCACGGCGTCGGTCCCCAGCACGCTGTCGGCCTCTGGCGCCGGCCAACCGGGATCACCGGGCCAGAGGAAGGAGGTCATGCTTCGTTCGTCGCGCTCCCGGGCGCCCTTGTCAACCCCCTGAGGTCGACTTTTCCCCGGCGTGGGCGGCCAGGACCTCCAGCAGAGCCTGGCCGTAGCGTTCGGCCTTGACGGGACCGAGTCCGGGCACGGCGAGCAGATCCTGGCGGGTCGAGGGGCGGGCTTCGGCCAGGCTGGCCAGCGTGGCGTCGTGGAACACCACGAAGGCGGGAACACCGCCAGCCTTGGCCGCGCCCGTGCGCCAGGTCTTGAGCGCGGCCAGCAGCTCGGGGTCGGCGTTGGCCCCCACCTGAACCTGGCCTCGCGATCGGGTGCTTGTCTGGCCTCCCCGTGCACCCCGGAGCCGGGCCCGCTCCGCCCCCAGCCGGGACCGCCACTCGCCCGGGCCCGCAGGCGCCGATCCGGCCGCCAGCGCGGCCCGGGCCGCTTCGATCTCCTCCAACCAGGGTGACGGCTGTCGCTTCAGCACCCGGGTCCCCACCGTGCGCTCCCGAGCCCACGAGCAGTGCAGCTCGCGTTCGGCTCGGGTGACGGCGACGTAGAGCAGTCGCCGCTCCTCATCGCGGGCCGGGTCGGTCTTGGCAAAGGAGATGGGGACGAGCCCACGCTCGAGGCCGGCCAGGAACACCACCGGCCACTCCAGACCCTTGGCGCTGTGGAAGGTGGCCAACTCGACGGCGTCTCGCGCCGCGCGCGGCGGCTCCGAGCGCAGGGTGGCCCCCAGCCAAGCGACGAACCCGGCCACGCTGCCGTCGGCTTCGAGGGCGAGGTAGTCGTGGCCCAACCGCACCAGCTCCTCGAGCACGGCCAGGCGTTCGGCTGCGGGACCGTCGGGCTCGAGAGCCTCGGCACCTGAGCTGTCGTCGAGGTCGAGCATCCCCACGGCGGCCGGTGCCGGCGCGCGCAGACCGGCGGCCATGTCGGCGAGGCCGGTGGCCACCGGGGCGTGGCTCTGGCCGAGGCCGGCCAGGGCCGACTTGACCTCAGGACGGGAGAGAAACGCCCCGCCACCGCGTACCCGGAAGGGGATGCCGGCCGAGCCGAGCGCCCGCTCGAAGGCCACGAGCTGGGCGTTGGTGCGAGTGAGCACGGCCAGGTCGGACCAGGCGGCACCGGGCCGGTGGCGGTCGCGCATGGCCCGGGCGACGCCCTTTGCCTCCTCGACGTCGGTGTCGAAACTGCGGATCCACGGCAGCGGACCTTCGGGACGCCGGGCCCGGAGCAGGCCTGCGGATCCGGGCCCGGACGAGATCACCGCCCCAGCCACGGCGAGGATCTGCGGCGTCGAGCGAAAGTTGTCGTCGAGGACCACCACAGTGGCATCCGGCTCTCGGCGCGAGAATCGCTGGAGCTGGCTGGGGTCGGCCCCGTTCCAGGAGTAGATGGCCTGGTTGGGGTCGCCCACAACACACAGGTCGTTGCTGGTGTCGGGCGAGTGCCCCCGCCAGGAAGCCAGGAGCGCAGCCTGCACCGGGTTGACGTCCTGGAACTCGTCGACGAAGAGGTGCCGGTAGCGCCAGCGCTGCCCGGCGGCGAACCCGAGATCGTGGGTCAGGGCCGACACGCAGTCGAGGAGCAGGTCGTCGAAGTCGAGCTGGCCCCGCCGGCGCTTCTCGTCCTCGTAGCGCCGGTAGAGCGACGCCATGGCCGCAGGCGCCAGCGGTGGCTGGCGTGCGGCCGCCTCGGCGGCCTCGGCGTAGCGCTCGGGTTCGACCATCCGGGCCTTGGCCCATTCGATCTCGGCGGCGAGATCCGCAGGCTGGACCCGTGCGCTGGCGGCCCCTCCCGCCAGGCGAGCGAGGATCCCGGCTTTGCGCTCGAGCAGGGTCGGTGGTCGACGGTCGGTGTCGGCCCACCACTGCCGAAGCTGGGCGTAGGCCAACGAGTGGAAGGTGCCGGCGGCCACGCGGTCGCGCACGCCCAGGGCCTCGAGACGTCGCCCGAGCTCGGCGGCGGCCTTGCGGGTGAAGGTCAAGGCCAACACGTGCCGGGGTTCGGCTGTGCCGGTGGCGGCGCGGTAGGCGATGCGCCGGGTGAGGACGCGCGTCTTGCCCGAGCCGGCGCCAGCCAGGATGCACAGAGGTGCCCCGGTGCTGGTGACCGCCTCCACCTGGCGTTCGGTCAGCCCGTCGAGGAGCGAGGCGGGATCCATGGTCGCCATCGTAGGAAGGGAGTGGGACACCCATGGGGATGGTG
>JAUJLZ010000239.1 GCA_030447125.1 Acidimicrobiales bacterium | reverse complement strand
TGGTCAATCCCCAGGGCATCGACATTCCCGTCCTGGCCGATTTCGCCGTGCCCGAGCTCAAGTGGGTGCTGCTCTGGGACACGGGCAAGACATTCGGGCTGAACCACGAGAAATTGGGGTTCGTATTCTGCAGCCCCAATGTGCGGGCGTCGGTACGCGAGCGCCTCAACGTCTTGCAGTCCGACGTCTCCCGGCGCCAGAAGCTGCTGTTCCTGGGCATCCTCGACGCCGCCCGCAGCAACCGCTGGTTCGACCAGCTCTCGGCGCTCGTCGCCACCAACCTCGAGCTGGTGAGGCGGGTCTGCCTCGACCTTCCCCTGGCGGCCTGCTCCCCCGACGCCGGCAGCCTGGTGCTCCTCGACGTCACCCCGGCCGGTCTGGCGGCGTCGGTCTTCGCCGACATCCTCCTGGCCGAGAAGGGAATCGGGGTGATCAGCGCTCGAGACTTCTTCCATCCTGTGGCATCCTCAGGCGAGCTCCAGGCTGGCCACGATCACTTCGTCCGTATCGCCCTGGCTCGTGAGCCTGGCATGGTCCGCACGGCCATGGACAAGGTGGCGGAGCTCTGCCACGAGCTGGGCCACCGCCCGGTGGTCCCGGCCGTGGGTTGAGCCCGGTCGGCCAGCGTCCCCTACTCCATCGATCTCAGTTGAGCCGGTCGGACGGTTCCAGGCCGCCCTCGTCAGAGACGGCCATGCGCCGCAGTCGAGCCATGGTCGCCGAGTCGACCTCGACCACTCCCGCGGCTAGGGCTGCCTCCCGCCGGGCGGCTGCTCGATCACCGGGCACGAGGACGCCGTCGTGGCCGGGTGCCGGTCGGCTGGCCCTGACCGAGTCGACCAGCCGCTCCACCGCCGCCTCGGGGTCGCCGTCGGGCACCAGGGCGCTCGGGTCGACGGCCAGGAACACCGCTCCCAGCTCGTACTCGCCGCCTACCTCGAGGCCCATCTTGGCGCCGGTCAGGACTCCCACGAGCAACTCCAGTGCCAGGCACAGGGCGGAGCCTTTGTGGCCGCCGAAGGCCAGCACCGACGCTGCCGAATCGGCATCCTCAGTCGGGCACCCGTCGCCGTCGAGGAACGCCCCCGGCGGCAGGGGACGGGCGTCGAGCACCGCCCCCCGGACCTCAGCCCAGACCCGCTCAGCGGTGCTGAGATCGATCACCACGCTGGCTCGTCGCCCGGGGAAGGCGAAGCAGAAAGGGTTGGTGCCGAGAATTGGATCGATCGACCCGAACGGCGCCACCACCGGCGGGCCGGCGTTGTTGGTGACGAAGCCGACCAGCCCCTGGTCAGCGATCAGGCGGCCGTAGGGCGCCAGGCGACCGAAGCGGGCAGCGTTGGTCAGCGCCACCACGCCCGTCCCCGCCTCGGTGGACAGCTCGATGGCCAGCTCGGCGCAGAACCGTCCCGCCAGCTGCCCGATCTGGCGACGCCCGTCGACCATCGCCATCCCACTGTGCCGCCGGCGGACGACGGGTTCGCCCTGGCGCTCGAGCAGGGCCGCGTCGATGAACAGGATCTTGGCGATGCCGTGAGTCGCCTTGCCCTCGAGTTGGGCGGAGATGAGATCGGCCACCACGAACTCGGCGTCAGCCCCGTGGACCCCCCGTCGGGCCAACGCCTCGCCCAGCAGGTGCTCGACGTCGACGATGAGCTCAGCAGCCACGCCCACGTCGCTTCGTCACGATGGGACTTCTGGGGTGCCGGCCTCCATGCGGCGGCGAAGGCTGAGCGGGCGCATGTCGGCCCAGGCTCGCTCGATGTGGGCCAGGCACTCCTCGCAGTCGCCGTGGGCGGCGGTCTCGGTCCAGCCCGCCGGGAGCGGGCGCCTCGAGGCCCAGATCGAGTACTGCCCCTCGTAGTTCACGACCACGGTGAACCCTTCCTCCCGACGCCGGTCACGCGGCATGGGCGAATCACCCTCATGGTTCAGGCCCATCGAGAACCCCCAGCTGCTTCCTCACCGCCCGCGCCCTCGCACCTTGCTGCGGAGCGGCGCTGAGTGTATGGCGGCCAAGGCCGGGCGACGGGGCCTAGGTCGCGTCCGTTGCGGTTCCTGTTCACCTGTGTTCCGGCCACGGGCACCTCCACCCGATGGGTGCCGCTCGGTCTCGCACTGGAGGCGGCCGGTCCCGAGGCGGGGCTGGGAGGGGGCGAAGTCATCTCCCCACCCCCGGGTCGCCTGGAGCGGCCCCCTCGGGTTCTGGCGAAAGGTGGAGGTTCGGCGCCCAGATGTTCGCCGCCGTCGCCGCCACGGCCAAGGTCCCCGGCCTGGTGCGGTGATCCGCCGGTGGGGACCGGATGTCGTCATCCACGACCTCACCGACTTCCCCGCTTGGCCGGGCATCTCGTCGCTCCCCTGGGGGGAAGTGGAATGTGGAGGCGATTCTGAAAGGAGGCGGGGGCCGAGCACGAACTCCCGCCTCCTTGCCTTTGTGTGACCGTTTCGATCACCGACCCCGCCTCGGCGGTGGTGGCGGTCCCTGGGGGACCCAGGGAGCCGCAGCGGCCGTCACCCGGCTGGCCCCGGCCGCCGCCCCGACCTCCCATGTCGCCCCGAGGCCACGCAGGTGCTCCGCCGCCGCCCGGGCGGCCGCTGCCTGGGCGCCCCGCGCCTGAGCGGCACGCAGCTCGGCCACGGCCTCGAGCAGGCCTGCCAGGGCCACGGTGAGGGCGGCCAGCGCCGCTGCGTCGTCGCGTCCGGCGCGCGCCAGCAACGCAAGCGTCGTTGCCGCCAGCCGCAGGTCGGTGCTGACCGCGCTGGTCCGCCCCCCGCGCCCGTAAGCCTCACGGCTGGTCCGGTCGTAGGCCCGAGCGGCGTCGTGCAGCGGGCCCTTGCCGGTGGGCTCGCCGGCCGGGCGGTGACGTGGAGCACGTCGGCCGCCGAGCGGGCGACGTCGGCCGCGGCCCGGTCGTCACCAGCCCCTCGCCGGAGCGCCTCGGTGGCTTCGTCGACGGCTTGGCGAGCCTCGCCCCACACCTGCACCCGCTCCTCGGCGCTGAGACGGGTGGTGCGCCGTGACTCCGTGTCCTCGGCGTCCCACCGGACCTGGAGCTTGGGCAGCGACAGCTCCGGGCTGAGGCTGGCACCGCCTCGCCAGATTGGTTGGCCGGCTTCGTCGCGCTCAGCCGGCAACGCCACGGCGTAGCCGGTGACCTCGCCGGGCCGGAGCTCGGAGTAGCGCTCTCGCACCAGCACACCGTCCGCCCGGAGCCGTTCGACAGCTCGGACCATGACGTGGACGCGGACGCCGCCCGCTCGACCTCGTGGCGGAGCCGCAGCCGGGGCGACATCCGCTCCTCGGCGCTAGACCGCCCTCGAGCTTCTCCGTCGTTGGCCCCCCAGTGGGCCCGCAGCTTGGGCAGCGACAGATCGGCGGCCAGCTTGGCGCCGCCGTACCACACGGGCTTGCCCTCGGCGGTGTGCAGGCCTCCCATCGACCCCGGCAGGGCCACCCGGT
>JAUJLZ010000035.1 GCA_030447125.1 Acidimicrobiales bacterium | reverse complement strand
GCCTCTGGCTCACGTGCAACACCTGGCCGAGGGCAGTGGTGACACTGCGCGCAACACCGCCACCCCGGCCGAGGCGGATGCGATGATCTGGCTGTGAGCATCACTTCCACCCGCCGGGTCCGGCGGGCCCTGGCCGACATCAGCGACACCTTCGTCCCGGGCTCGGACGGGCGTCCCTCCGCCAGCCGCCTGGGGGTGCCCGATGCCTTCCTCGAAGTCGCCGCCACCAACCTCCGGGCCGCTGAGCGCAGGCAGCTCCAGGTCTTGCTCTCGCTGTGGGACACCCGGGCGCTCACCCTGGCCGGCGGCGGCGGCTTCCGTCACTTCGGTGACCTGTCCCAGGCCGATCGGGAGGCCGTCCTGCTCTCGTGGTGCGACAGCCGCCTGCCCCAGCGCCGGGCCGCCTTCCAGGCCCTGCGCAAGGCGGTCACGGCGCTGGCCTACATGCTCCCGGCGGCCGACGGGCGCAACCCGGCCTGGGACCCGATGGGCTACCCGGGCCCTCCCGGACGGGCATCCGACCCTTCCCCCAAGGAGATCCAGACCCTGGCGGTCGACCGGGAGACCACCCTCGACTGCGACGTGTGCGTGGTGGGCTCGGGCGCCGGCGGTGGGACGGCGGCGGCGGTGCTGGCCGAGGCCGGCCTCGACGTGGTCGTCCTCGAGGCCGGTGACTACCTGGACGACGGCGACTTCGACGGCTCCGAGCTCGGCGGGTACGCGCGCCTGTACCTGGGCGCCGCCGCCCTGGCCACGGCCGACCAGAGCGTGGGGCTCTACGCCGGGGCCTGCCTGGGCGGGGGGACCGTGGTGAACTTCACCACCGCCTTTCGCACCCAGGACGCGATCCGGGCGGAGTGGGCCGCGCACGGGGTGCCCGCCCTGGCCTCGGACGACTACACCGCCAGCCTGGACGCGGTGTGGCAGCGCCTGGGCGTCACCACCGACCACAGCCGGCCGTCCCGGCGTGAGCAGGTCATGAAGCAGGGCCTGGACTCCCTCGGGTGGCATGCCGACCTCATGCCTCGCAACGTGAGGGGCTGTGAGGACGCGGTCTGCGGGTTCAGCCCCTTCGGCTGCCTGGCCGGGGCCAAGCAGTCGACCACCAAGACGTGGCTGGCCGACGCCTGGCGGAAGGGGGCCCGCATCCTGGTGAACACCCGGGCCGAGCGGGTGAGCATCGAGCACGGTCGGGCCCGTGGTGTGCAGGCCCGGACCCGCGACGGCCACGAGGTGCGCGTGCGGGCCCGGGCCGTGGTGGTGGCCGCCGGGGCCGTGCACACCCCCGCCCTGCTGCGGCGTTCGGGGCTGGAGAACCCCAACATCGGCCGCCACCTCCGCCTGCACCCGGTGACGGGCGTGGCCGGAGTCTTCGAAGAGGAGATCCGCCCGTGGGAGGGCGTGATGCAGGCCGTCTACTCCGACGAGCTGGCCGACCTCCACGGCGGCTACGGCATGAAGCTGGAGTCAGCGCCGTTCCACCCGAGCGTGCTGGCCATGTACTCGCCATGGAGGAGCGCCCGCCAGCACGAGGAGCTGATGGGCCGCCTCGCCCACCTGGTGCCCATCGGCCTGTTGCTGCGGGACAGCAGCGAGGGCGAGGTGCGCGTCGGTCGAGACGGCCAGCCGGTGGTCCACTACCGGCTCAACGACTTCGACATCGGCCACGTCCGCACCGGCCTGGACGGGGCGGCCCAGGTGCTGGAGGCCGCCGGTGCCGTCTCGGTGTTCTCCGCCCACAAGGACGGGGTCGCCTACGAGCCGGGCAAGGGGCGAGGCCGGGCCGGGTTCCTGGCGGCAGCCGACCGCTGCGGTTGGGGCGCCGGGCAGTGCACCTTCACCTCGTTCCACATCATGGGATCGGCGCGCATGGGCGCCTCGCCGAGCGACTCGGCGTGCAACCCGGAGGGCGAGACATGGGATGCCCGGAGCGTCTACGTGTGCGACGGCTCGACCTTCCCGACCGCCTCGGGTGTCAACCCCATGATCACCATCGAGGCCATCGCCCACCTGAACGCCACCCGACTGGCCCAGGTGCTGGCCCCAGCCCGATCCTGAGCACCCAGGTCACCCCAGGGTCAGGCGACCCTCCACCTGGGGATCGACCGGCGGGCTCGCCCCAAGGCGGCGCACGACGGTGTCGACCAGGTTCACCCCGGTGTCGACCACGTCCTTGGTGGCCCGGTCGACGGTGAGGGTGACGTCCTTGGTGCCGACCGTCGTGTTGCCGTTGAAGTACATCTGCACGGGGTAGCCGGAGGAGGCGAGGTCGACAGGCGCATTGCCGGGGTTGGTCAGCTCCAGTGCCTTGTTCTCTTCGGAAGGGGGGGCAACGGACAACCTAGGAAGGCGAGCTGTCCTCGAAGCGACCCGCAGGTGAAGGGGGGAGGAACAGTCCCTCTACCCTCGGAGCATGACCGCGTCGCTCGACGCCGACGTGACGGCACTGGCCCGTCGCCTGGCCGAGGCGGGTGACTCCTCCCGCTCCCGGGTGGTGGAGTCGTCGCGGTGGACCGAGCAGATGCTGGAGTGGGCCATGTCCCACCCGTCGTTCAAGACCCAGCTGTTCCGTTTCGTCGACGTCTTCCCGGCCACGGTCGACGACGCCGATGTGCTCCGGCACCTCTCGGAGTACTTCGAGGGCAGCGACGCCCCCAGGCTCCTCGACCTCGGTCTCGGCGCAGCCGAGCACCTGCCCCTGGGCCGGGCCGCGGCCGCCTCGCTGGCTCGCCGGAACATCCGGCGGGTGGCCCAGCAGTTCATCGCCGGTGCCGACCCCGAGGCCGCCGTCGAGCGCCTGGAGGGCCTGTGGCGAGGTGGCCGCGCCTTCACCGTCGACCTCCTGGGCGAGAAGACCCTCACCGAGGAGGAGGCCGACGGCTACGCCGCCCAGGTGGAGCAGCTCCTGGCCGTGCTCGGTGTCCGCAGCCACAGCTGGCCGCCGGACGAGCGCCTCGAGTACGACGACCTCGGGCCGCTGCCCCGGGTCAACGTCAGCGTCAAGCCGACCGCTCTGGCCTCGCGCTATGCCCCCTTGACCGCGTCGGAGGGGTTGGCCCAGGCCAAAGGCCGGCTGCGACTGATCTTGGGCCAGGCCCTGCGGGCCGGGGCCTTCGTCAATCTCGACGCCGAGCACTACGACGTGAAAGACCTCACCCTGCAGCTGTTCCGCGAGCTGCTCGACGAGCCCGAGCTGGCGAGCGTGGAAGCCGGTGTCGTGGTCCAGGCCTACACCCGCAGCTCGTTGCGTGACCTCTCGGAGCTCATCGCCTGGTCGGCCTCCCGGCCCCGGCCCATCACGGTGCGCCTGGTCAAGGGTGCCTACTGGGACACCGAGACGATCACGGCCCGGGCCGCCGGCTGGCCGGTGCCGGTCTACGCCCGCAAGGAGGAGACCGACGCCAACTACGAGCGCTGCACCCGGCTGCTCCACGACCACCACGGCCAGGTACGGGCTGCCTTTGGCACCCACAACCTCCGCTCCATCGCCTACGCCGTGCAGTACGCCCGGGCCCTGGGCATCCCCGACCATGGCTACGAGATCCAGCTCCTCTACGGCATGGCCGAGCCCATCCACACCGCCGTCCGCCGCCAGGACCTGCGTCTGCGGGTCTACGCACCCGTGGGTGACCTGGTGCCGGGAATGGCCTACCTGGTCCGGAGGTTGCTCGAGAACACGGCCAACGAGAGCTTCGTGCGTCGCCGGTTCGTCGAGGGCCAGGCCCTTGACGAGCTTCTCGAGCCCCCTGAGGCCGAGCCCGACGGTGATCGATCCGCCCCCGCTCCCCGCCGGGACACCGACCCGTCGTCGCCTGGTGCGTACCACCCGGAGCCGGTGACGGAGTGGCGCGACCCGGCCCTGCGGCACCGGTTCGGCCTCGCCGTCGAGCGGATGCGCAGCCGCGGCTCGGGGACGGTCGTCCCGGCGGTCATCGGGGGGCGCCGGGTGAGCACGGCGGCCACGATCTCCTCGGTCGACCCGGCCGAACCGTCGAGGGTCGTGGCCTCCTCGGCCCGCTGTGGGCCGAGCGAGGTCGACGAGGCGGTGGGCGCCGCGGTCGACGCCTGGCCCGGGTGGCGGACCACACCCGCGGCGGAGCGCGCCGCCGTGCTGTTCCGGGCCGCGGCATGGATGCGGGGGCGGCGCAACGAGCTGGCGGCTCTGGAGGTCTTCGAGGCTGGCAAACCGTGGCCGGATGCCGATGCCGACGTGTGCGAGGCCATCGACTTCCTCGAGTACTACGGCCGCCAGATGCTGCGCCTCGATACCGGGGCCGAGGTCGCCTCCCCGCCGGGAGAGGGCAACGCCATGGCCTACCGGGGCCGGGGGGTGGGCGTGGTCATCTCGCCGTGGAACTTCCCCCTGGCCATCCCCACCGGCATGGTGGCGGCGGCCCTGGTCACGGGCAACACCGTGGTGTTCAAACCAGCCGAGCAGACGCCGGCGGTGGCGGCCAAGCTGGTCGAGGCCCTCCTGGCCGCAGGACTGCCCGAGGGCGTGCTCGGCTTCCTCCCGGGCCAGGGCGACGTCGGCGCCCGCCTCGTCAGGCACCCGGCGGTGTCGTTCATCGCCTTCACCGGCTCCCTGCCCGTGGGCCTAGAGATCGTGGAGGCGGCTGCAAAGCATCGCCCCGGCCAGCACCAGGTCAAACGGGTCGTGGCCGAGATGGGCGGCAAGAACGCCATCATCGTCGACGCCGACGCCGATCTCGATCAGGCCGTGCCCCTCGTGGTCACCTCAGCGTTCGGCTACTCGGGCCAAAAGTGCTCGGCCTGCTCCCGCCTGATCGTGGTCGACCGGGGTGGCTCGGCCGAGCCCCTGATCGAGCGCTTGGTGGCCCGGAGCTCCGAGCTGCGCATCGGCCACCCCCGCGAGATGGGTGTCGACGTGGGCCCGCTCATCGACGGCGACGCCTACGCCCGGGTCCGTTCCCACGTGGAGGCGGCAGGCACGCACGGCCGGGTGGTCCTGGCCCGCGACGACGTACCGTCGCCCGGCTTCTTCGTGGGGCCGACGATCGTGGCCGACGTCGACCCGGACAGCCCGCTGGCCACCGAGGAGATCTTCGGGCCGGTGTTGGCGGTGATGCGGGTGGGCACGTTCGACGAGGCCGTGGCGCTGGCCAACCACCGCCACTACGCCCTCACCGCCGGCGTGGTGTCGAGGTCGCCCTCCCACATCGACCGGGCCGTGCGGGAGCTGCGGGCCGGCAACGTCTACGTCAACCGTCCCATCACCGGGGCGGTGGTCGGGCGCCAGCCCTTCGGTGGGCTGGGGTTGTCGGGCGTCGGTTCCAAGGCCGGAGGTCCGGACTACCTCCTCCAGTTCCTCGACCCCGTGACCGTGAGCGAGAACACCCTGCGCCAAGGCTTCGCCCCGGGCGACGGTGACTGATCCGACTCAATGGCCTGCGGTCCCATCGAGGTCCTCTTCGTCTACCTCGAGGTACCACATGTCGAGGCAGTCGACGCAGCGGTAGGACACCAGGTCACCCGGCTGCCAGCCCAGCTCCGGGGGGTCGAACGGCACCCGGCGGCACATGCCGCCACAGTCGACGCAGACGATCGTGTCGGCCACGGCCATCACCCCAGGTTGGCACCCAGGACCAGGGCCGTGACGCCGTCTCAGTCGTCGTCGACGGGGCGCTCGACGGGTCCGCTGGGCTCCAGAGACCCGATGACCGGCCGGTCGATCCGGAAGTTGCCGTCGATCCCTCGAGGGCGACGAAGTCGACGGCGAGGAGGCGCGACTCGAGCTCTGACGGCCCCGCGTTCGACCGTCGGGCCAGGGATAGGGTCTGCTGTGGCCACCGAGGAGGACGTACGACGGATCGCCCTGGCCCTGCCCGAGACGAGCGAGCGCCCCTCCTACGAAGGCACTCCCTCGTTTCGCACAAAGCGCAAGGCCTTCACCCGGATTCGGGCAGACGCCGAGAGCATCGTCGTCTTCGTTGCCAGCCTCGAGGAGAAAGAGGCGCTCCTGGCTTCGGACAGCAGGAGGTTCTTCACCACGCCCCACTACGACGGCTACCCCGCCGTGCTCGTCCGATTCGGCGAGACCGACGTGGAGGAGCTTCGGGAGCTCCTGACCGATTCGTGGAGGTTGGCCGCCCCCAAGCGGGTCTTGGCCGCGTTCGAGGCCGCCGAGGCGCGCGTCTCCGAAGGACGCAGCGTGCAACCCGGAGGCCAAGACCTGTGACGCCCGGGGCGTCTCCGTCTGTGAGGCTCGAGCTTCCCGGCGGCACGACGAGATGCTTGGCCACCTCGTCCACCTCGTCCACCTTGTGCCCATCGGCCTGTCTTTGCGGGACAGCCGCGTGCGGACCGTAGGTCAGGCCCGCATGCGTGCGACCAGACCGACGAGGCGGCGGTGGAGATCGTCGGGATCGCCCAGGTGGCGGGCGCCGTGGCCGGGGAGGACGGCGCTGAAGCGGTGCCGGTCGGCCAAGCGGGCCAGCGACGCCGTCTGTACGGTCCATGAGTACCAGCAGGCGCCCCGGAAGGCGGTGAGGTCGTCTTGTTCGTGGCTCCAGGCCAGGGAGTCGCCGGTGAAGAGCCAGCGACCGTCAAGCAGGAACACCACGGACCCCTTGGTGTGACCGGGCACGGGGATGGCCGAGAAGGCGGGCTGGAGCTCCTGCTCCCCGGTCAGCACGTCGGTCGTCCACGACGCCGCCGACCGGTCGTCGCGGTGGATCCACGACCGGGCCCCGAACCGCTCGGCCCACCGCTTGCCGTCAGCCACGTCGTCGCGGTGGGTGAAGGCGACGTGGGCGATGCCGCCGAGCTCGGCGATGGGACCGGCCAGCGCCTCGGTGAAGCGGGGTGAGTCCACCAGCACGTTGCCGGCCGGGCGCACGACCAGCCAGGCCGAGGCGCCGAAGCTGTCTTCGGAGCAGTAGCCCAGGTCGAACACGCCGGAGCCGGGCTCGACCTCCCGGGGATACAGCCGGCCGGGCCGGGGGCGCCGGGAGGCCGAGCCGATCGAGAGCGTGGGGCAGGCCTGGGCGGCCAACCAGGCGTCGCGCTCCTCAGCCTCGCCCGGTTGGCGGCGCACCACCGAGAGGCCGGAGTCCTCGGCGAACAGCTCGGGGGCGATCTCCCGGCAGGTACCGCAGTCGATGCAGCGGGTGTCGACGAACCAGTCGCCCTCGACGTTCGCCCGGTTGCGGAGATCAACCCTCGCCACCGGTGCGACGGTATCCACTTGCGGGTGGCGTCCGACCTACCCGCTGGGCCCCCGTCGAGGTCCTCGTCGTCCACCTCGGGTACCACACGTCCAGGCAGTCGACCCAGCGGTGGGTGACCACGTCACCGGGATGCCAGCCCAGCTCGGGCGCCTCGAACGGGACGCGACGGCACGTGCCCCCGCAGTCGACGCACGTGATCGAGTCGGCCACGGCCATCACCCCAAGGTGACACCAGGTGGTGCTCCTTGGCGACAGGCGCGATGGCTCACCAGCGCCGAAACGTCAGCCGGGCTCCTCGACGAGCTCGCCGAACGCGTCGCAGTCGGCGTTTTCGCACACGAAGGGAGAGTCGATGACGTTGGAGGTCTCCGCAGCTAGAGCTGTCACCCCGCAGTGGAGGCAGATGGGCGCCCGCTCGACCTCGGCCTCGTCCCAATCACGCTGGGAGGTCAAACCGTCCACCTTCTTCCGCTTCGATCTGATCCAGTTCCTCCTCGGGCACGATGTACACGGGGTCGTCTCCCGTCTCGGGATCGATCAACGACAAAGCCAACGTCATGTACTTTGCCGTTCATGGGCAAAGCGATGCCTCGTTCCTCATCGTTGCCTTCGAGCAGCTGCTTCAATCCTCGAACGTTCAACATTCCCACGTCCGATGGATGATGTCGTCCGGCACATTTGGACTTGGTTCACCGCAGGCGCGGGGGCCGGGTCAGCCAGCCCGGTAGGGCGGCGAGCGCCTGCTGGCGCAACCGGTGCAGGTTCGTCTTGACCACGCCCGACAAGCAGCAACGGTCGTTTGCGGATCCGCCGCCGCTTGCCGTCGCGGTCGAGCGACTGATCCACGAGCTCGAGAACCGCCGTGCTGCACCTCCACCGCGCTGAACGGGCCGACGCCCTCGTAGAGGCGCTCTGTGACCTCTTTGCCGAACCGCTGCCTGATCCCATGGAGGCCGAGGTGGTCGCCGTGCCCACCCGGGGGGTGGAGCGGTGGCTCACCCAGTGCCTGTCGGCCCGGCTGGGGGCCACGCCCGGGCGTGAGGACGGCGTGTGCGCCAACGTGGAGTTCCCGTTCCCGGGGCGCCTGGTGGGCGGGGCGGTGGCCAGCGCCACCGGGATCGACCGTGACGACGACCCGTGGCTGGTGGAGCGGTCGGTCTGGCCCCTGTTGGAGGTGGTGGACGACTGCCTGGGCGAGCCCTGGCTGGCCTCGCTGGCCGCCCACCTCGGCGGCGGCGGGCCCGGCCCCGACACCGACAAGCGCACCCGGCGCTTCACCAGCGTGCGCCACATCGCCGACCTCTACGACCGCTACGGCGTGCACCGGCCGGCCATGGTCCGGCGCTGGGCCACCGGCGACGACACCGACGGCGAGGGCCGGCCCCTGGCCGACGACGCCGCCTGGCAGGCCCAGCTCTGGCGACACCTGCGGGAGCGGATCGGGCGACCCAGCCCGGCCGAGCGCCTCGACGACGCCTGCACCCGCCTCCGCCAGGACGGGTCGCTCAGCGACCTCCCCCGCCGGCTCTCGCTGTTCGGCCTGACCCGCCTGCCCGCCAGCTACCTCCAGGTGCTCCACGCCCTGGCCGTGGGGCGCCACGTGCACCTGTTCCTGCTCCACCCCTCACCGGTGCTGTGGGAGCACATCGCCGAGGCCACACCCACGCCCCGTACCGTCACCCGCCGAACCGAGGACACCACCACCGACCTTCCCCGCAACCCCCTGCTCGGGTCGTGGGGGCGCGACGCCCGGGAGATGCAGCTGGTGCTCACGGCGGGCGACGACCCCCACGCCGACCACCACCTCCCCGTCGAGGCCCCCGCCGCCACCCTCCTGCAGCTCCTCCAGTCCGACGTGCGGGCCGACCGCAAACCGCCCGGTCCGCCCCTGCCCGACCACGAGGACACCCGACCGGTGCTCGACACCCACGACCGCAGCCTCCAGGTCCACGCCTGCCACGGCCGGGCCCGCCAGGTGGAGGTGCTGCGCGACGCCATCCTGCACCTGCTGGCTGGCGACGACAGCCTGGAGGCCCGGGACGTCATCGTGATGTGCCCTGACATCGAGACCTTCGCCCCTCTCATCCACGCCACCTTTGGCGCCGGCGCCGAGGACGTGAACGACGCCGAGGACGACGCCGCACTCCCGCCCACGGAAGGACGGCCCGACCTGAGGGTCCGCCTGGCCGACCGCTCGCTGCGCCAGACCAACCCGCTGTTGGGCGTGGCCTCCGAGCTGCTGGCCCTGGCCGACGCCCGACTGACCGCCTCCCAGGTGCTCGACCTGGCCGGGCGCGACCCGGTGCGCCGGCGCTTCCGCCTCGACGACGACGACCTGGCCCGCATGGAGGAGTGGGTGGCGGACACCGGCGTGCGCTGGGGCCTCGACGCCGACCACCGGGCTCCGTTCCAGCTCCATCGCCTGGAGGCCAACACCTGGCGGGCGGGCCTCGACCGGGTCTTGCTCGGCGTGGCCATGGCTGAGGAGGACCAACGCCTGGTCGGCGGCGTGCTGCCCCTCGACGACGTCGACAGCGGCGCCATCGACCTGGCCGGGCGCTTCGCCGAGCTCCTCGACCGCCTGCAGAGCGCACTCGACGCGCTGCGAGCGCCGCAGTCGGCCAACGACTGGGCCGCGGCCATCGCCGCCGCCGGCGACGCCCTCGGTGCCACCACCCCCGGCGACTCCTGGCAGCGGGCCCAGATCGGCCGCCTGCTCGACGAGGTGGTCGACGAGGCCACCACCGACGGCACCACCAGCCCGGCCGAGCTGACCCTGCCCGAGATCCGGGCCGTGCTGGCCGACCGCCTGCGGGGCCGTCCGACCCGGGCCAACTTCCGCACCGGCCACCTCACCATCTGCACGCTCGTGCCCATGCGTTCGGTGCCGCACCGGGTGGTGTGCCTCCTCGGCCTCGACGACGGCGTGTTCCCCCGCAAGACCGCCCGTGACGGCGACGACCTCATCCTCGACGACCCTCACGTGGGCGACCGTGACGCCCGCGCCGAAGACCGCCAGCTCCTGCTCGACGCCCTGCTGGCCGCCACCGAGACACTGGTCATCACCTACGCCGGGCGTGACGAGCGCACCAACGCCGAGCGCCCGCCGGCCGTGCCCGTGGGCGAGCTCCTCGACGTCGTCGACCGCACCGTTCGGGCGGCGACGGCCGCTCGCGACGTCGTCGTCGGCGGCGGCGACGGTGACGCGTGGGCCGCGTCCGCCGACACGGCCAGGGGCGCGGGTGCCGAGGACCCCGACGCACCGGCCCACCGACAGGTCCTGGTGCACCACCCGCTGCAGCCCTTCGACGGGCGCAACTTCACCGCCGGCGCCCTCATCCCCGAGCGCCCGTGGAGCTTCGACGCCGTCGCCCTGGAAGGGGCCCGGGCCGTCGGTGCGCCGCGCCGCCCACCCCCACCGTTCCTGCCCGACCGGCTCCCGCCGCTGGCCACCACCGGCATCGTCGAGCTCGACCAGCTGGAGCGATTCGTGCAGCACCCGGTGCGGGCCTTCCTCCGCCAACGCCTGGGCATCTCCGTGGCCGACTACTCCACCGATGTGGACGACGCCCTGCCGGTGGAGCTCGACGCCCTGGAGAAGTGGGGGGTGGGCGACCGCCTCCTTGCCGCCCGCGTGGCCGGGGCCGATCTCGATGCCTGCGTGGCCGCCGAGGTGGCCCGGGGCATCCTTCCCCCCGGCGCCCTGGCCGTGCCCATCCTCGACGACGTGCGGCCGACCGTCGAGGGGCTGGTGGCCGCGGCCGGCTCCCTGGTCGGCGACACCAGTGACCGGCAGTCGATCGAGGTCAACCTCGAGCTTCCCGACGGCCGGCTGCTCGTGGGCACCGTGCCCGGCGTCTCCCCGAACCTGGTGGCCACCATCATCTACTCGCGGGTGGGCCCCAAGCACCGACTGGCGGCGTGGGTCCGCTTCCTGGCCCTCACCGCCGCCCGCCCCGACGCCGCCTTCGAGGCCGCCACCATCGGTCGCCGGCGGGCCGATGGACCGAGAGGGTCGAACGTGACCGTCGCCCGCATCGCCGCCTTCGAGGGTGACCCCACGGCGCGCCAGGCCCTCGCCCTGCACCACCTGGCCCGCCTCGTCGACCTCCACGACCGGGGGATGGGCGAGCCCCTGCCCCTGTACTGCGCCGCCTCCGCCGCCCACGCCGGCGCCCGAGCCGCCGGCCGGGATCCCGAGGCCCCCGCCCGCAAGGTCTGGCTGTCGGAGTGGGACTTCCCCAGGGAGGACAAGGACGCCGAGCACTTGCTCGTGCTCGGCGGCCAGCGCCCCTTCGACGACCTGCTCCACGAGCCACCCCGCCCCCACGAGCAGGGTGACGGCTGGGCCGACGACGAGCCCAGCCGCTTCGGGCGCTACGCCCGTCGCCTCTGGGACCCGCTGCTGGCGTGCGAGAAGCTGGTCGACCGGTGAGGGCGATGACGGTGCCGCCCGACCTCAGGCCAGGCCTACCTCGGTCACCACCTCCCCGTTGCCGGCGACGGTGAGCAGCCGGGTGCCGACCAGCAGCGCCCACCGGTCGCCGACGGCCAGGATGCGTGAACCGGGCTCGGTGGTGACCACGCCGATGCGCTCCTGCACGTCGAAGGTGCCCGACGCGGTGCCGGCCACGACGATGGTGGTGTCGACCACCGTCGGGCGGGCGGGATCGGTCACGTCGAACAGCCGCATCGCCGCCCGCCCGTCGGCGTCCGGCGCGTCTCTCCGGGGTGACCGAAGCGGGCCGTGCGCCCCACCACGTCGAGCTCGCCCTCGGTGTCGAGCACGACCACCTCGTTCAACGCCGGGCCCTCGACCGGGCGGCCCGGTCGCCCGCGGGCCCCGTCGACGGCAGGGCTGGGTTCGATGCTTCCGCCCACCGAGACCGACGAGTGGGTGAGGGCCACCCGCAAGAACCAGGCCGCCAGCCGGCTCGTGCC
>JAUJLZ010000238.1 GCA_030447125.1 Acidimicrobiales bacterium | reverse complement strand
CGTCGAGCGCTTCCTCGCCGACATGTTGGGCTACGCCTGGAACGAGGCCGACCGCCTGGCCGGCAGTTTCGAGCACGACCTGCCCCAGGAGGTGGAGGACCGCATCTTCGTGGCCCTCCACCGGCCCGCCACCTGCCCCCACGGTTTTCCCATCCCTGCGCTCGAGGCCGCCGACATCCCGGCCATGCCGTCGCTGTACGCCCTCGAGCCCGGCGAGGTGGCCACCGTGGCCGTGCCCGGGTCGACCGACCCCGAGGTGGTGGCGTTCCTCGACACCCTCGGCCTGCGCCCGGGCGTCAGCATCGAGGTCAAGGAGAAGCACCCCTTCGACGGACCCCTCGTGCTGCGGGTCGCCGGCCACGACCGAACCCTCTCGAGCCTGGTCGCCCACCAGGTCTTCGTGCACCACCGAGTGTCGGGGCCGAGGACGCGGCCAGGGCCTGAGAGCCCGCTGGCAGCATCTGGAGACGCCGGTTAGCTGCGTCGTCAGCCCTCCGCCGGCACGCCTCCGTGTCGAACGGTCGCCCGACCGAGGCGTCGGGCCAGCTCGCCGATGCGGCCGACGAGCTCGGGCGGGTCATGCGCCTCGAGGTCGTCGAAGGAGACGGCGAGCATGGCGACGGTCGAGACCAACCAGTCGAGGCTCTCGGCTCGGATCCGCACCCGGCAGGTGTGCTCGTCCACAGCTTCCACGTGGGCGTCGGCCCAGCGCAGCACCGCACCCACCTCGTCGAGTCCGCCGTGGACCGTCACCGTGGCCTCGTGGGCCATGGGCATCGCCCGGATCGAGCGGGCCACGAACTCGGCGGCGTCGCCGGCAGGCAACGAGCGGAGTGGGAAGCGGGCGCCGGCGAGGGCGGGAGCCATGAGGCGGTCGAGCCTGAAGGTCCGCCAGTCGGCGCGCCGGACGTCCCAGGCCACCAGGTACCAGCGCCGGCCGGCCGAGACGAGCTGGAGCGGTTCCACCAGGCGCCGAGTCTCGTCCCCGTCGCGTCGCCGGTAGTCGAAGCGAACCTGCTCGTGGTCCCGGCAGGCCTGGGCGAGCAGGGCCAACGCCTCAGCGTCGACGGTCGTCTCTTCGCCGGCGCTCCAGCGAAGGGCAATGACGTTGGCGTGCACGGCGTTGACCTTCCGGCGGAGGCGCCCGGGCAGTACCTGTTCCAGCTTGGCCATGGCCCGCAACGAGGTCTCCTCGATGCCCACCACCGATGCGCCCGCCGCCGCCCGCAGTCCCACCGCGATGGCCACGGCTTCCTGGTCGTCGAGGAGCAGCGGGGGCATGTGGGATCCGGCGGCCATTCGGTAGCCCCCGGCCACTCCCGGCGTGGCGTCGACGGGGTAGCCGAGCCGTCGGAGCCGCTCCACATCGCGCCGCAGGGTCCGGGCGCTCACGTCGAGCCGGTCGGCCAGCTCGGCCCCGGGCCAGAACCGGTGAGTCTGGAGCAGGGACAGGAGTTGGAGCACGCGTGCCGCCGGTTCCTCCATCAAACCATCTTTGTCCCTATTGAGGCCAGCTGCTGACCGCAAGGGTTCGTACCGTCTTTCAGACGTCATCTCCGATGAGTTGTGAGCGGGGTGGACGTCTCAGCTTCCACATCGTCGAAAGAGGAGAGGACAACCATGCCTGACATGATCCGGGCGAGGGGCCTGGTCAAGCGCTACGGGGCGCTGACCGCGCTCGACGGGCTCGACCTCGGCGTTCCCGAGGGCCGTGTGCTCGGCCTGCTCGGGCCCAACGGCGCCGGCAAGACCACCGCGGTGCGCATCTTCACCACCTTGCTCCAACCCGACGCCGGCACGGTCGAGGTCGCCGGGCTCGACGTGGCCACCAACGCCAAGGGGGTACGCGAGCGCATCGGCCTGTCTGGCCAGTACGCGGCCGTCGACGAGCACCTGACCGGTTTCGAGAACCTCCACATGGTGGCCCGCCTCTACGGGCTCGGGCGCAAGCGCTCCAAGGCCCGTTCCACCGAGCTTCTGGAGCTGTTCGACCTGGCCGACGCCGGGAAGCGGCCGGTCAGGACCTACTCAGGGGGCATGCGCCGCCGCCTCGATCTGGCCGCGGCCCTGGTTGCTGCGCCGCCCGTGCTCTTCCTCGACGAGCCCACCACCGGCCTCGACCCCCGCAGCCGCACGGACCTGTGGGGCGTGATCCGCGATCTGGTCGCCGGCGGGACCACCCTGTTGTTGACCACGCAGTACCTGGAGGAGGCCGATCGCCTGGCCGACGCCATCGTGGTGATCGACCACGGCCGGATCATCGCCGAGGGCGCCGCCGACGAGCTCAAGGCCCAGGTGGGCGGAGAACGGGTGGAGCTGGTGGTCGGGTCGGCCGACGACGTCGCCGTGGCCCGTACCGCCCTGGCCGAGCTGGCCGCCGGAGACGTGCAGGTCGACGGCCCCGCCCGGCGCCTGACCGCACCGGTACACGGGGGCGCCGGCGTGCTCATGGGGGTGCTTCGCCTGCTCGACACCGCCGGGGTCACCGTCCTTGACGTCGGGCTGCGGCGCCCCACCCTCGACGACGTCTTCCTGCAGTTGACCGGCCACGCCACCGAGCCCGGCACCGACGCCGACGCCGGCACCGACGACGGCACCATCGACACGATCCGCAACGACGACACGATCCGCAACGACCACGACGACAAGGAGGCAGTCCGATGACCGCAGTGCTACGGAGCTTCAGCGACGGCGCCGTGGTCGCCAAGCGCAACCTCATCAAGATCAAGCGGGTCCCCGACATCTTGGTGTGGACCCTGATGTCGCCCATCATGTTCGTGCTGCTCTTCGCCTACGTGTTCGGCAGTGCCATCGACGTCCCTGGAGGGAACTACCGGGAGTTCCTCATCGCCGGCATCTTCGCCCAGACGGTGATCTTCGGCGCCACCTTCACCGGCGCCGGCCTGGCCGAGGACATGCAGAAGGGCGTGATCGACCGCTTTCGCTCCCTGCCCATGTCGAGCTCGGCGGTGCTCTTCGGGCGTACGGCCAGCGACATCGTCACCAACGTGTTGTCGATCGGCGTCATGTCGGCGACCGGGCTGCTGGTGGGCTGGCGGATTCGCACCTCACCCCTCGAGGCCCTCGGCGGGTTCCTGTTGTTGCTGGTCTTCGCCTACGCCATCTCGTGGGTGATGGCCTACGTGGGCCTGTTGGTCCGTAGCCCCGAGGTCGTGAACAACGCCTCGTTCATGGTCATCTTCCCGCTCACCTTCATCGCCAACACGTTCGTGCCCAGCGAGAACCTGCCCGGCGTGCTGCGGGCCATCGCCGAGTGGAACCCGGTGTCGTCGGTGGTCCAGGCGTCACGGGAGCTGTTTGGCAACATCAACCCGAGCGTCGCCACGCCCGAGGCCTGGTCGCTTCAGCACCCGGTGCTGTACACCCTCATCTGGTCCAGCGTCATCGTGGCCATCTTCGTCCCCTTGGCCGTGCGCCAGTACCAGCGCACGACCAGCCGCTGACCAGCGTCAG
>JAUJLZ010000237.1 GCA_030447125.1 Acidimicrobiales bacterium | reverse complement strand
TCAGCGGTCGAAGCAGCTCACCGTCTCGGTGTGGAAGGTGTGGGGGAAGGCGTCGACCAGGGCGATGGACGACAGGCGGTAGCCGGCTTCGGCCAGCAGGGTGGTGTCCCGGGCCAGCGATGCCGGGTCACAGCTCACGAGCACGAGGCGGGGTGCGCCGACGGCCACCACCGTCGCCACCCCGGGGCGGGCCAGGCCGGGCCGGGACGGGTCGGCGACCATGACGTCGGGTGGCGCCTCCCCGGGGTCGGGCCGCCAGCGGCCCACCTCGGCGGAGACGATCCGGGCGTCGAGGTCGGCTAGGTTCACCCGGGCGTCGTCCACTGCCGCCGCATGGCTTTCTACGGCTGTCACCTGGGCCCGGTGTCGATGGCCCAGGACCGAGGCGAACAGGCCCACGCCGGCGTAGGCGTCGACCAGGTGCCCGCCGGGAGCCAGGGCGTCGCCCACGGCGCCGTCGACGGCCTCGACCAGGGCGGCGGCGGCCACGGGCCCGGGCTGGAAGAACGAGTCGGCCGAGACCCGGAAGCGCCGGCCCGCCACCTCCTCGTGCACGACGGCCGACCCGTCGCTGCCCCGCCTCGCCACCATCACGCCGGCCGGTACCACCACGGCGCCCGGGCGCGCCCCGGGGCGGACCAGCCGCTCGCCCGAGGCCACCCCCACCCGGAGCAGCACCTCGCCGGCACCGGGGTAGCGCCCGGCCACGATGAGCTCCTCGAGGAGGGGATGGGCGACCAGGCAGGCGTCGGTGGCCACGGCGGCGGCACTGCCCGCCCGCCCCCGTCGCCGCTGGCCGGCGCGACCGTCGGGCGAGACGGCGAGGCGGGCCGTGGTGCGCAGTGCCGGCTCGGTCAGGGGAACCAGGCGGGGAGCGGGCGGGTCGGCCAGGCGGGCGATGCGGCGCAGGGCGTCGAGCACCAGGTCGGCTTTGTACCGGACCTGGGCCTCAGGCGCGACGTGCTGCCAGGTGCAGCCCCCGCACCCCGCGGCCAGGGCGGCACACGGTGGCGCCACCCGGTCTGGCGAAGCGTCGAGCACCTCGACGGCCACGGCCTTGGCGAAATCGCGCCGGGTCTCGGTGAGGCGGGCGATCACCCGTTCGCCAGGGAGGGCGCCGGTGACGAAGACGACCCGCCCGTCGCCGTCGCGCGCCAGGGCGTCTCCTCCTGCCACCATGGCGCTGGGCACGAGCGGCTGCAGGTCAGTCACGGGTCCAGCTTGGCGGTTGATGCTGCCCACGGAGGTGCCGCCGCCAGGATGGACGGTCGTGGGTGCCTTCCTGTTGAGCTTCGGCGTCATCTTCGTGGCCGAGATGGGCGACAAGAGCCAGCTCATGGCCCTCACCTTCGCCACCCGCTACCGGCCGCTGCCCGTGCTGGTGGGCATCACCCTGGCCACGGCCGTCGTCCACGCCGCCTCGGTGCTGGCCGGTGCCCTGCTGGCCGACGCCCTGCCCACCCGGGCCATCACCCTGGTGGCGGGCCTGGCCTTCCTCGGGTTCGCGGCGTGGACCCTGCGGGGTGACACCCTCGACGACGACGAGGCCGCCCGGGCCCGGCGCCAGATCACCTCGGTGGTGGCGGCGGTGGGTACCGCCTTCTTTCTGGCCGAGTTGGGCGACAAGACCATGTTGGCCACCGTCACCCTGGCCACCCAGGAGGGAGCGTGGGGCACCTGGGTCGGCTCGACCGTGGGCATGGTGGCGGCCGACGCCCTGGCCATCCTCGCCGGCCGCCAGCTCGGCTTCCGCCTGAGTGAGCGCACCATCCGCATCGGCGCCGCCGTGGCCTTTGCCGTCTTCGGCGTCCTGCTCCTGGCCGAGGCCCTGCTGGGTTGACGCCCGCCTTTCCCGCCCTTCTGGCCCCACGAGCGGGGGCTGTCACCCCCGCTGGCGGGGCCAGAACCGGAGTCGGGGGTCGGGGAGTCGGAGGCGCCTACGCCCCGACGCCCGCCTGCTTCACGGGCTTCTGGCCCCATGAGCGGGGGCTGTGACCCCCGCTGGCGGGGCCAGAACGGGGACGGGGGCCGGGAGCGGGGGGCGAGCCCGGGGGCACGCTCGCCCGGGCCGAGATGCGGGTGGCGCCCAGGGCGAACAGGCCCAGCCAGCCGGCGAACATGAGGGCGAGCGCGCTGTAGGACACCAGGGCCGGCCAGGCCGGTCCGCCGTGGGCCTCTCGCAGGAGGACCTCGGTGTTGCGTTGGAAGGCCACCTGGCGCTCGCCCACGGCAGGGACGGCCGAGGCGCCGATCTCGGGGTCGGCGGGCAGGTAGAAGGCGGCGGCCATCACCTCGTCGCCCCGCTGGAGGCCGACCATCGACTTCCAGCTGCCGGCCACGGGGACCGGACGGGAGCCGACATAGCGTCCCGGGCTCACCTCGTCGAGCTCGGCCAGGACCCGGCCCCCGCCCTGCCAGGAGACCAGGCCAAAGGCATCGGCGCTGGCGGCGGCATCGGCGGGGGTGAGCTCGACGGCCACCTCGGCCTGCTCCACCCCGTTGACCACGCCCACGGGCTGGAGGCGGATGGTGGCCTCCACGCTGCCCACGTTGCGGGGCAGGGGGTAGGCCAAGGCGGCGAGCAGGACGACCAGGCCAGCCCCCACGGCGGCGGCCGGCACCCGGCTCCCCCCGGAGACCACCCGGGCCATGCCCACGGCCAGCACGGCGCCGGCACCGGCGGCCAGGGGAGCGATCACCACGGCCTTGAGCAGGACCGAGGGGGAGATGTGGAACCAGTCGAGGGCGTACAGCCACAGCGCCTCGCCGGCCAGGCCGACGGTGCCCACCAGGGCACCCGACACCACGGCGAAGCGCAGCCGGCGCTCGGTCCCGAGCCAGCGCCCGGCCGCCTCCACCGCCACCATCGCCCCCAGGTAGAGGGGGAAGCGGGGCACGGTGTGGTTGAGGGCGCCGCCCACCAACAGGGCGAGGAGCACCCGCAGGATCAAGAAGGCGGCCAGCGCCTTGGCTGCCCCCCACGGGCCGAGCGCCACCCGGGCCAGCACCAGGGCGAAGCCGGCGGCCACCGCGGCCAGCACGGGCAGGTACAGCACCTGGAACTGGGGCACGCCGAACTCGAACTCACCCTGCACGGTGGTGAGCCCGGTGAGGATGGCGCCGAGCGCCAGGGCCTCGATCCCCCGCCCGAGCATCGTGGGCCGAGCCTGGGCCTTGGCTTCCACCAGCATGAGCCACAGGGCCACGGTGGCCAGGCCACCCCCGCCCACGAGCATGAGGTGGGTGGGGCTCCACAGGGTCACGTCGATGCCAAAGGCGCGGTGCCACAGCTCGTCGAGGGGAAAGGCGAGGAGGCCGCCCAGACCAAGAGCGCCCAGCGCCAGCGCCGACCACGGCACCCGCAGGCCCCAGATCCTCCGGCCGGCGTCGGCCTTGTCGAGGGTGGCGAAGAGCACGACCACGCCGGCCGTCACCAACAGGCCCCCGAGGGCGAGCACGATCATGGTGTGCGACGGGGTGAACAGGTTCTCGTCGCGGCCGT
>JAUJLZ010000003.1 GCA_030447125.1 Acidimicrobiales bacterium | reverse complement strand
TCCTCTACCCGGCCATGGAGGACTTCCAGCTCGACATCGTGCTGGGCCAGGGCCCGTCGGCCCGCTCCATCCGCCTCGACCTGCCTCGTTTCACCCTGGTCGGGGCCACCACCCGCACGGGCCTCATCACCGGGCCGCTACGCGACCGCTTCGGGCTGGTGGAGCGACTCGACCACTACCCACCGTCGGATCTGGAGACCATCGTGGTGCGCACGGCGGGCATCCTCGGGGTTCCCACCACCGCCGACGGCGCCGCCGAGATCTCGGGACGGGCCCGGGGGACGCCCCGCATCGCCAACCGCTTGCTGCGCCGGGTGCGTGACTTCGCCGAGGTCCGGGGCACCGGCACGGTCGACGCCGCCTCGGCTCGCGACGGCCTGGCCGCCTTCGGCGTCGACGACCTCGGTCTCGACAAGGTCGACCGGTCCCTCCTCGCCGCCTTGTGCGAGCGCTTCGGCGGTGGCCCGGTGGGCCTGTCGACGTTGGCCATCAGCGTGAGCGAGCCGACCGAGACCGTGGAGGACGTCTACGAGCCGTTCCTCATCCGCCAGGGCCTGCTCATGCGCACGCCCCGGGGAAGGGTGGCCACGCCCGCAGCCTGGAAGCGCCTGGGCCTGGATCCTCCCCGGGGTCCGGAGACGACCCCGGGGCTGTTCGACTGACCGACGGGCCGGCGAGCGGAAGCGAGCTCGGCCCGTCGGAACGGAGATGAGTCGCCGAAGGCGACCCTCGCCCTTCCGGCGAGCGAAGCGAGCCTGTTGTTACAGCTGGGGGGCCTCCACCAGCTCGAAGTCGGTGCCGAGGGCCTCTTCGGCCCGCTCCAGCTGGGGGACCAGGCGGGTGATGCCCACCAGGCCGACGTCGAGGCCGTCACCCGAGATCAAGCTGTCACCCAACTGCAGGCCGGTGGTGACCACGACGCCCACCGCTCGGCCCTCTTCGTCGAGGACGGGGCCGCCGCTGTCGCCGGGAAGGACCAGGCCGGTGGCGAAGACGTGGTCGGAATCGGGCATGCCGAGCGCCACGAAGCTCTTGGCCGTCACCCCGCTGCCCAGCCCGAGGGGATTGCCGTAGTTGGAGAGCACGGTGGGCTCGAGCAGGCCGGGTCGTTCGTCGTTGATGCCCGTGGGTCCCCCGAACTGGCACACCTGCGGGCTGGCTTCGACGCCGTCGTCGAGGCGGATGAGGGCGAAGTCCTTCGGATCCTGTTGGATGGCATAGACGAACTCGCCGATGCGGTTGCCCGCGGCGTCGCTGGCCACAGGTCCGTCGCCAGCCTCGAACGTGACCTCGCCGTTGTCCTGTTGGCCGAGGGGTGAGGTGGCGAGGATGCAGTGACCGGCTGTTCCCATGTAGCGGTCGCCGGCAGGGTCGGTGAACATGAAGTTCAAGGTGCAGGCGCCACCCTCGGTCTCGACCAGCGAGCCGGGCCGAACACCGGGGCAGGAACCGACGCCGAAGGGCGCAGCGGCGGGCAGTGCACCGACGGCAGGGACCTCGATGAGGTTGCAGGGCCGACCGCCGAGGGTCCAGTCGGAACCGCCGGTGTCGGCACCTTCGCTGGTGGTCGGGGGGCCGAGGAGGCTGTCGAGCAGCCCGGCCCGGGCTGGCGTGGCCACGGCCAGGACGGACATGACGGCGAGGAGCGCCAGAAGGACGCGTCGGGGAGGCATAGGCGGAAACGGTACTGCTCGTGGACGCGATTTCGCGCGCGCCCTCCAAGTCCCTCGGTGCCCGTGTCGCACGACCCTGCGCTAGGGTCCACAGCCGGTCCCCGCACCACCCCATGGTGGTCGAGGCCGCGAACCCCTTCTCCTATGGAACTCATCCCCTTCGTCCTGCTCCTGGGCCTGATGTGGTTCCTGCTCATCCGTCCCCAGCAGGCCCGGTTGCGCAAGCAGCGGGAGCTGGTGGCGTCCATCCAGGTGGGTGATGTGGTCCTCACCGCGGGAGGGCTGATCGGCACCGTGCGGGTGCTCACCGACGATGAGCTGCACCTCGAGGTCGGCGCGGGCGTGGAGGTGCGCATGGTCCGAGCGGCCGTGACCCGACGCCTCGACGGCGACGAGGGCCCCGCAGATGGCACCGATGGCACCGATGGCGCCGGCGACGATGACGCCGCCCATGACGCCTCCGCCGATGACACCAGCGGCGGGAGCGGGCGGCCATGAAGGTCCGCCGCCGCCTGCTGTTGTCACTGCTGTCCATCGTGGTCGTCGCCTTCGGCTCCCTGGCCGCCACCTTGGCGGTGGGCAACGAGCCCGAGCTGGGCCTCGACCTCCAGGGCGGGGTCTCGGTGGTGCTCCAGCCTCCGGAAGCCGTCGACGACCCCGAGGTCATCGACCAGGCCATCGAGGTCATCCGCCAGCGGGTCGACGAGCTGGGCGTGGCCGAGCCCGAGATCACCCGCCAGGGTGACGCCGTGGTGGTCGAGCTCCCCGGGGTGGGGGATCGCGAGCGGGCGCTGGAGGTCATCGGCCAGACCGCTGAGCTGCGCTTCCGACCCGTCACCGACGTCATCCCCCCCCCGGGCACGCCCAACGCGCCCCCCACCACCGCCCCGGTGATGGTCACGCCCCAGCCCGGGGACCGTCCCGAGGCCGAGGTCGTCCTGCCCGGGGAGCCCGTCGAAGGTGGCGAACCAGCGCTCTACCGCCTGGGTGCCGCCGGGGCGGTCGGGGCCGACATCGATGACGCCCAGGCCGTGTTCGACCAGACGGCCTCGGAGTGGTCGGTGCTGCTCAGCTTCACCGGCGAGGGGATCAAGCGGTTCAACCAGTTGGCCGAGGCCTGCTTCAACGGCCAGCCCACCTGTGCCCGGGGCGCGGTGGCCATCGTCCTCGACGGCACGGTGGTCTCGGCCCCGACGGTCCAGAACGCGTCGTTCGTGGCCAACGAAGTGACCATCACCGGCAACTTCGACGAGGAGGAGGCCAAGGACCTGGCCCTGGTGCTGCGCTACGGCGCCCTTCCCGTGCAGCTCGAGCAGGAGTCGGTGTCCAGCGTGTCGGCCACCCTTGGCGCCGACTCGTTACGGGCGGGACTTCTGGCCGGAGCCCTGGGAACGGCCCTGGTGCTGTTGTACATCTTGGCCTACTACCGGGCCCTCGGCCTGGTGGTGGCCCTCGGGCTGTGCGTGTGGGGCGCCCTGCAGTGGTCGGTCATCAGCTACCTCGGGGCCAGCCAGGGCCTCGCCCTCAGCCTGGCCGGGGTCACCGGCATCATCGTGTCGGTCGGCGTGACCGTCGACTCCTACATCGTGTACTTCGAGCGCCTGAAGGACGAGGTCCGGGCCGGCCGCAGCCTGCGCTCATCGGTCGACCGGAGCTTCAAGCGAGCGTTCCGCACCATCCTGGCCGCCGACTTCTCGGCCTTCCTCGGTGCCTTCTTGCTGTGGTGGCTGACGGTGGGTGCGGTGCGGGGCTTCGCCTTTTTTCTCGGGCTGGCCACGTTGCTCGACGTGGTCGTGGCCTACTTCTTCACCCGTCCGCTCGTCGCCCTGTTGGGCCGGCGCAAGGCCTTCACCTCGGCCCGCTTGATGGGCGTGGCCCGGGGGGCAGTCGATCCTGAGGGCCGCCAGCCGGTGGGAGCGGCCCGGTGAGCCGCAACGGGTCCAGCGCCACTGCCTCCAGACGCAGTGGCCGTCGCCGGGGCGTCTTCGGTCGGCTCTACCACGGGGAGACGAACGTCAACTTCGTGGGTCGGCGCCGGTTGTGGTTCGCCATCTCGGCGCTGATCATCTTGGTGGGGCTGGCCTCGCTGGCCACCGCCGGGCTCAACTTGGGCCTCGACTTCCGGGGCGGTACCTCGTGGGAGGTGGCCGGCGACATCGACGTCGACGAGGCCCGCGACGCCGTGGCTGCGGCGGGTGTCCCCGACGCCGACGTGCAGACCCTGGGAGGCGACGAGGGTCAGCGTCTACGGGTGCAGGCCGAGCCGGGCAGCGGGGCCGAGAGCGACGACGTCAGCGCCGCCCTGGCCACCCTCGCCGGCGTCGAGCCGGGAGACGTCCAGGTCAACCAGGTGAGCCCCTCGTGGGGGTCGGAGATCACGAGCAAGGCCCAGCGGGCGTTGCTGGTCTTCCTCGCCGCCATCACGCTGTACATCACCATCCGCTTCGAGTGGAAGATGGCCGTGGCCACCCTGGCCGCCCTGGTCCACGACATCCTCGTGACCGTGGGCGTCTACTCGGTGACGGGCTTCGAGGTGACCCCGGCCACCGTCATCGCAATCCTCACCGTGCTGGGCTACTCCATCTACGACGGCATCGTGGTCTTCGACAAGGTCGACGAGAACGCCAAGCTCCTGGCCGCCACGGGCCGCACCACGTACAGCCAGATGGTGAACGACTCGCTCAACCAGGTGCTGATGCGCACCCTCAACACCTCCATCACCGCCCTCATCCCCATCGCCTCGCTGTTGGTGATCGGCTCGTTCGTCCTCGGTGCCGCCACCCTCCAGGAGTTCGCCCTCGCCCTGCTGGTCGGCCTGGGGGCCAGCGCCTACTCCTCGATCTTCATCGCCTCGCCCCTGCTGGCGGTGCTCAAGGAGCGCGAGCCCCGGTACCAGGCCCTGCGCAACCGCCTCGAGGGCCGCAGCGCCCCCTTGGTGGCCACCGGTGGCGGCGTCGCCACCTCCTCGTCGAGCTCGGAACCCGGTCTACCCGATACGCCCCGGGCGCTGCCCGAGGCGTCGAAGGCCAACGGGACGACCCGACGACGCCCGGCGGTCGCCGACACGCCGTCGACGACCAGCGGACCCATCGCTCCCCGGGCCCGCAAGAAGGGCAAGCGCCGATAGGACAAGCACTAGGTCGCCCGCGCCGAGCTCGGGGATAGCCCAAGAGAGCATTTTCCTCGTCTAACCTTGCTCTCGTGGGCGATACCGACCGGAAAGCTCGGGAAACGGCGTACCGGATCGGCCAGGCGGCCACCGTGCTCGACGTGAGCGTCGACACGGTCAGGCGCTGGGCCGACAGTGGCCGGTTGCAGACACAGCGCAGCGAAGGAGGCCAGCGCCTCATCGAAGGGGCGTCGTTGGCCCGCCTGGCCGAGGAGCTGGCGGTCGGGAGCAGATCGGGGCCCGAGCGGGAGCGCCACCCGCTCGCTGGTGCCTCGGCCCGCAACCGCCTGGCCGGCATCGTGATCAGGGTGACGAGGGACACGGTGACGGCTCAGGTCGAGCTGCAGGTGGGCCGGCACCGCATGGTGTCGCTGATGACCCGGGAGGCGGCCGACGAGCTCGGCCTGGCCCCGGGCGTGCTGGCCGTGGCCACGGTCAAGTCCACCAACGTCGTCGTCGAGATCCCGCCGGAGCCGTGAGGGGCTGGCGTCGGGTCGCTGCCCCGACGGCGCTCGTGCTGGCGATGGTCCTGTCTGCCTCCGGTTGTGGCCGCGGTGTCGATGCCGGTACCGACGACGAGTCCCGCATCAGGGTGTGGGCGGCGGCCTCGCTCACTGACGCCTTCGCCGACCTCGCCACCGCCTTCGAGGCCGAGGCCGCCAACCCGGGGGTCGCCGTCGAGCTCAACTTCGGCGCCTCGTCGTCGCTGCGCGAGCAGATCCTCGCTGGTGCCCCCGGCGACGTCTTTGCTGCGGCCGACCGCTCCAACATGGTCGCCGTGGTGGCGGCGGGCGCGGCGGTCGATCCCGTCGACTTCGCCACCAACCAGCTCCAGATCGCGGTACCCGCCGGGAACCCCGCCGGCGTGCGCGGCCCGGCCGCCTTCGCCGATGCCGATCTGCTCGTCGGCCTGTGCAGCCAAGAGGTTCCCTGTGGACGGTTCGGGCGCCAGGTCCTGGCCCAGGCCGGGATCGCCCCCTCGATCGACACCAACGAGCCCAACGTCGCTGCCCTGATGACCAAGATCGAAGCCGGCGAGCTCGACGTCGGGATCGTCTACCGCAGCGACGTCATCGCTGCCGGCGGCGCCGTGGAGGGCATCGCCATCCCCGACCACGCCGAGGTGACCGCCACCTACCCCATCGCCGCCCTGGCCGGGGCGGCCAACCCCGAGGGCGCCACCGCCTTTGTGGCCTTCGTCCTGTCCGACGAGGGCCAGGCCATCCTCGCCTCCTCCGGGTTCGGCGCACCTTGACGCCGGGGGGCGAACAAAAGCGGCGGACCCACCGGCAACGGGCCCCGTGGCTGGTCGCCCCCCTGGCCTTGGTCGCCGTCGCCTACATCGCCCTGCCGTTCATCGCCCTGTTGCAGCGGGCGCCGTGGACGGACCTGGGCGAGCTGGTCGGCCGACCGGTCGTCACCGATGCGCTGCGCCTCAGCCTCCTCACCGCCTTCGCCGCCACCGGGCTCTCCTTGGTGGTCGGGCTCCCGCTCGCCTGGGTCCTGGCCCGGACCCGCTTCCCCGGGCGCTCGGCCACCCGGGCGTTGATCACCCTGCCCATGGTCCTGCCCCCGGTGGTGGGCGGCGCCGCTCTGCTGTTCGCCTTCGGGCGCCGTGGCCTGCTCGGCGGTCCGGTCTCGACCGCGACCGGGTTCTTGTTGCCGTTCTCCACGTGGGGAGTGATCGCGGCCAACACCTTTGTGGCCATGCCCTTCCTCGTCCTGACCGTCGAAGCCGGCCTGCGGGCCGCCGACGACCGCTACGAGGACGCCGCGGCCACCCTCGGGGCCGGCCCCTGGATGATCTTCTGGCGCATCACCGTCCCCCACGCCGCCCCCGCCATCATCGCCGGCGCCGTGCTGTGCTGGGCCCGGGCCCTGGGTGAGTTCGGCGCCACCGTCACCTTCGCCGGCAACCTCCAGGGCCGCACCCAGACCATGCCCCTCGCCGTGTTCCTCGCCCTCGAATCCGATCGTGGCGCCGCCATCGCCCTCTCCCTGGTCCTCATCGCCGTGTCCCTCGCCGTGCTGGTTCCCCTGCGCGACCGCTGGCTCGGGTCGTCCTGAGTGCTGCATGCCGCCATCGAGGTGACCGCCGGCGGCCTCCGCCTGGAGGTCGACCTGCGGGTCGACGGCGGCGAGGTCGTCGCCCTCCTCGGGCCCAACGGTGCCGGCAAGACGACGGTGTTGCGGGCCATCGCCGGCCTGTGGCCGATCGACGACGGCCGCATCGAGCTCGACGGCAGCGTGCTCGACGAGCCCGCCACCACCACCTTCGTGCCCACGTCCCAGCGCCCGATCGGCGTGGTGTTCCAGGACTACCTGCTCTTCCCCCGCCTGTCCGCCCTCGACAACGTGGCCTTCGGTCTCCGGGCCCGGGGGCGCACCAGGGCTGGTGCCCGGGCCGAGGCGCAACGGTGGCTCGAGCGCTTCGGGCTGGCCGACCACGCCGGCGCCCGGATCGTCACCCTCTCCGGCGGCCAGGCCCAGCGGGTCGCGCTGGCCCGGGCCCTGGCCACCCACCCCCGGCTGCTCCTCTTGGACGAGCCCCTTGCCGCCCTCGACGCCGGCACCCGCCTCCAGGTCCGCACCGAGCTTCGCCGCCACCTCGCCACCTTCCACGGAGCCCGTCTCCTCGTCACCCACGACCCCGTCGACGCCCTGGTCCTCGCCGATCGCCTGGTCATCCTCGAGGAGGGCCGCGTCAGCCAGACGGGCGCACCCGCGGAGGTCACCGCCCGGCCCGCGTCCCGCTACGTCGCCCAGCTCGTGGGCCTCAACCTCCTCCACGGCGCGGCCGCGGGCGAGCGAACCGTCCGCCTCGACACCGGGGCCGAGCTCACCGTGGCCGACCCCCTTCCCGGCCCCAAGGTGGCCATCGCCATCCGCCCTCAGGCCATCGCCCTGCACCGCCACCGCCCCGACGGCAGCCCCCGCAACACCTGGGCGGCCACGGTGGGCGACCTCGAGGCCGACCGTGACCGGGTACGGGTCACCCTCGCCGGGCTCGTCCCCGCCACCGCCGAGATCACCCCGGCGGCGGTCGCCGACCTCGCCCTGGCCGCTGGCGCCCCCGTCTGGGCCAGCGTCAAGGCCGTCGACCTCGTCGCCTACGAACGCTGAGCGCTGTCGCCCACCCCCGCCATGGGCTACACAGTTCCCGTGCAGTCGTTCGACGTGGTGGTGCTGGGGGCAGGCTCGGCGGGAGAGAACCTGGCCGGCGACCTGGCTGATGCCGGCCGTTCAGTGGCGCTGGTGGCGTCGGGTCTGGTGGGTGGGGAGTGCCCGTACCTGGCGTGCATGCCGAGCAAGGCCCTGCTGCGCTCCGCCGAAGCCCGGGCCCTGGCCGCCACCACCCAGGCCCTGGGCGCCACGTCTCGTCCTCTCGAGCTGGACGATGCCGCCAAGGCCTGGGCGGCGGCGGTCGCTCGCCGGGACGAGATCGCCCGCCACCAGGACGATCACGCCTCGGCCGAGGACCTGGTGCGCCGAGGCGTCGTCCTCGTCCGGGGTCGGGGCCGGGTGGCGAGGCCGGGCGTGGTCGCGGTCGACGGCCACGAGTCGGGCGACAGGCCGGGCGACGAGCTGGGCTGGGCCGACCTGGTGGTGGCCACCGGCAGCCGGGCGGTGGTGCCTCCCATCGAGGGGCTCGACGGCGTGCCCACCTGGACCAGCGACCAGGCCTTGACCTCACCCGAACGACCCCGGTCCCTGGTGGTGGTGGGCGGCGGGGCGGTGGGCTGTGAGCTGGGTCAGGTCTACGCCCGCTTCGGCGTCGAGGTGACCCTGATCGAGGCGGCGCCCCGGGTGGTGCCCAACGAGGAGCCGGCGGTGGGCGACCACCTCGGCGCCGCCCTCGAGTCGAGCGGTGTGCGGCTGCGCCTGGGCGCCAGGGTGGTGGAAGCCCGGCCGAGGTCGCAGGGGGCTGAACTGCGCCTCGACGACGGCTCCTTCGTGGCCGCCGAGCGGGTGCTGGTGGCCGTGGGCCGGCGCCCCAACGTGGAGGACCTGGGGCTCGAGCTCCTCGGCGTCGAGCCGGGGCCGTCCGGCCTCGAGAGCGACGAGCACTGCCGGGTGGCGGGCCAGGACCACGTGTGGGCCGCGGGCGACGTCACCGGGGTGGCGCCCTACACCCACACGGCCAACTACCAGGCCCGCGTCGTCCTGGCCAACCTGTTGGGCGACGATGTGGTGGCCGACTACCGGGCCATCCCCCGCACCGTCTACACCGATCCGCCGGTCGCCGGCGTCGGCCTCACCCGGGCGGTTGCGGCCGACCAGGGGGTCGACGTGGTCACTGCCGCCTTTGACATCGCCAACACCGCTCGGGCCGTGAGCGAGGGTTCGACAGGCGGCTGGCTGGTCCTGGTCGCCGACCGTCAGCGGCGGGTCCTGGTGGGGGCCTCGGCCGTCGGTCCCCACGCCGACTCCTGGCTGGGCCAGGCCACGCTGGCCATCCGGGCCGAGGTCCCCCTGGCCACCCTCCTCGACGTCGTCCAGCCCTTCCCCACCTTTGCCGAGGCCTACTTCCCCGCCCTCCAGGAGCTGGCCGCCCAGCTCAGCTGATCCCGGAGGTGTCAGCTCGGGTGCGGTGCGGCCTGCTCTCGTACCGAGGAGGGTGGGTGGGGGACGGTGCCGAAGGCGGCGGCGGCCACGGCCATGGACAGCGCGCCGAGCGCCCAGGCGAGGAGGGCGTGGTCGCTGAACACCACGCCACCCAGCGTCGCGCCCACCTCGAGGGCGGTCACGCCGCCGATGACCGCTCCGGCGATGCGGAAGGGTCGGGTCGGGCGCTCGACGGTAGCGCCAGGAACCGGGCCCGGTGCCACCGCAGCCCAGGCACTACCGTCGCTGACCGTGGCGATCCGCGTGGTGCTGGCCGAAGACAACGTGTTGTTGCGCGAGGGCATGGCCCGCCTCGTCGAGAGCCACCACGACCTGGAGCTGGCCGGGGTGTGCGGGGACCTGCCCGGCCTGCTGGCGCTGATCGAAGCGGAGAAGCCCGACGTGGTGGTCACCGACATCCGCATGCCGCCCACCGGGACCGACGAGGGCATCCGGGCCGCGGCGCAGCTCCGAGCCGAGCATCCCGATATCGGCGTGGTGGTGTTGAGCCAGTACGCCAACCCGGCCTACGCCGTGGCCCTGCTGGCCGAGGGCTCCGAGGGCCGGGCCTATCTGCTCAAGGAGCGGGTGGGCGACGTCGAGGAGCTCCTCGGCGCCATCCGCGACGTGGCCGAGGGGGGGTCGGTGATCGACGCCAAGGTGGTCGACGCGCTGGTGGCGGCCACGTCGCCGCGTTCGCGTTCGGACCTCCACCGCCTGACGCCAAGAGAGGGGGAGATCCTGGGCGAGATGGCCCAGGGCAAGAGCAACGCCGCCATCGCCGCCAGCCTGGTGCTGAGCGAGCGGGCGGTGGAGAAGCACACCAACTCCATCTTCTCCAAGCTGGGCCTGTCGGAGGAGCGCGACGTGAACCGCAGGGTCAAGGCCGTGCTGCTCTACCTGGCCGATCGCGCCAGGGGTGGTACCCACACCTCCTGACGCCTGCTCCTACCCTGGTTGGGGCGGTCGCCGGCTGGCAGGATGGGAGGGTGCACCAGGACGTCGCCGTCCCCGTGCTGGTCGTCGACGACCAGCGGCCCTTTCGCCTGGCCGCGGCCGCGGTGTTGCGCCGGGCCGACGGCTTCGACCTGGTGGGGGAGGCCGAGACGGGGGAGGAGGCCCTCGAACGGGTGGCAGCACTGCACCCGGGCCTGGTACTGATGGACATCAACATGCCGGGCATCAACGGCATCGAGGCGACCCGCCAGATCGTCGCCCAGTCACCCGGGACGGTGGTGTTCCTGTGCTCGACCTACCCACTGGCCGATCTGCCGGGAGACGCCTACACCAGCGGCGCCGCCGCCTACGTCAACAAAGAGGAGCTGGCCCCCGCGGTGCTACGGCGCCTGTGGGACGAGCGCAACGGCGACGGCGTCCTGCACACCCTCTGACCGGCCAGGTGAGGGTCCGCCTGGCCTGGTCGGCCGCCGCCGCCGCGCTGGCCCTGACCGCGCTCGGCCTGGTGCTCCAGGTGGTCACCTTCTCCACGCCGGTCCCCCTCGACTTCGCCTCTCGCCAGGCCTCGACCGTGGTGTCGCTGCTCTTCGTCACCCTGCCCGTGCTCGGCGCCCTCATCGTGGCCCGCCAGGCCCAGGCCCCGCTGGCCTGGCTCTTCATCGCCATCGGCATGACCACGTCGATCTGGCTCGTGGCCGACGGTTATGCCGTCTATGCCTTGCTCAGCCGCCCCGGCGCCCAGCCCGGCGGCGGTCTGGCGGCCTGGCTGGCCAACTGGATCTGGATCACGGGGTGGACGATGACGGGGCTGATGTTCCTCGTCTTCCCCGAAGGCCGGCTGGCCTCCCCCCGTTGGCGACCCTTCGCCGGGGTCTTCCTGGCCGCCGGCGCCGCCTTCACCGTCGCCGCCATGGTGGCCGACGGGCCGTTGTTCAACTACACCTTTGTCGACAACCCCTTCGGGATGCTCCCCGTCGAGGGGGCCACGCTCAAGCTCGTCGGGAGCCTCGTCCTGCTCAGCCTGGGCCTGGTGACGATCGTCTCGCTGTTGGCGCGAGGCCGCCGTGCCACCGGCGAGCAGCGCCTGCAGTACCAGTGGGTCTGCTACGCCGGCGCCTTGGTGGTCGTCGTCCTGGCCCTCGGCTGGACGCTCTTCGCCCTGGGCTACGAGAACCGCTGGGTGGAGAACCTGGCCCAGGTGGTGACCGTGGCCCTGCCCGTCGCCGCCGCCATCGCCGTGCTCAAGCACCGGCTGTACGACATCGAGCTCGTCATCAACAAGACCCTCGTCTTCGGGGCGCTGGCCAGCTTCGTCACCCTCGTCTACGTCGTCATCGTGGTGGGACTGGGCACGGTGGTGGGCAGTGGGGACCAGCCCGACCTGGCCCTGTCGATCGGCGCCACCGCCGTGGTGGCGTTGGCCTTCGAGCCCGTACGCCGCCGGGCCCAGGGCGTGGCCGACCGCGCCGTCTACGGGCGTCGGGCCAGCCCCTACGAGGTGTTGCGCCAGTTCTCGCAACGGATGGGGGAGCGACCTGGTACGCGGGCGCTGTTGGCGCAGATGGCCCAGCTCCTGGGGGAGGCGACCGGTGCCGCCCGGGCCGAGGTGTGGCTCCGCGTCGACGAGGAGCTGCGCACCGCGGCGTACTGGCCCGAGGGGGAGGGGGTGGAGGCGGTGATGGCCCTTGACGGCGACGAGTTGGCCCTGGTCGCTCCCTACGACCTCGCCATCGCCGTGCGCCATCAGGGCGAGATCCTCGGCGCCCTGACGCTGAGCATGCGGGCGGGGGAGGCGATCAGGCCGAGGGAGCTGGCCCTGGTGTCCGACCTGGCCGCCCAGGCTGGCCACGTGCTGCGCAACGTGCGCCTCACCGAGGAGCTGGTCGGTCGTCTCGACGACCTGCGAGCTTCCAGGGAGCGGTTGGTGTCGGCCCAGGACGAGGAACGGCGGCGCCTCGAGCGTGACCTCCACGACGGAGCCCAGCAGTACCTCGTGGCGCTGCGGGTGCAGCTCGGGTTGGCCCGCGACATCCTCGACGACGATCCCGACGAGCTCCGCTCGCTCCTGGCCCTGTTGGAGGAGCTGGCGGGCGAGGCCATCGACAGCCTGCGCACCCTCGCTCGGGGTGACTATCCACCCGTGCTGGCCGACCAGGGCCTGGTGGCCGCCCTTCGGGCCCATGGGGAACGGTCGCACCTGCGCGTCGACGTCGTGGGTGACGGTGTGGTCCGCTACGCCAGGGGCGTCGAGGGTGCGGTGTACTTCTGCTGCCTGGAGGCGCTCCAGAACGCGGCCAAGCACGGACGACCCTCGAGGGTCGGGGTTCACCTGGTCGATCGAGACGCTGAGCTGGTCTTCGCCGTGGAGGACGACGGGGAGGGGTTCGACCCCGGCGCGGCGGGGTGCGGGGCGGGCATGAAGAACATGGGCGATCGGCTGGAGGCCCTGGGCGGGAGGCTGGAGGTTCGGTCGCGCCCAGGCCAGGGCACCCGCGTGACCGGCCGGGTCCCGACCGCCCCCGCCCCCGCCTCCTCCGCCCCCTCCTCGTCAGAACGGGCCGGGGGCTGGGGGGAAGGGGCAGGCGGGGCTCAGACGGGGACGCGACCCGAGACCTGGGCTCCCCTGCCCGGTTCCGACGCCCATTCGATCTGACCGCCGATGGCGCCCAGCCGGTCGGACATGTTGATGAAGCCGTGGCCCCGCCGCACCAGTTCGGAGTCGAAGCCGGGGCCGTCGTCGACCACCTCGAAGCACAGCTCGTCGCCGTCGACCGGACACCAGACCCGGACCCGGACCGTAGCTCCCGGCGCGTGTTTGGCCGCGTTCTGCAGCGCCTCGAGGCAGCAGAAGTAGACGGCCGCCTCGACCTCGGTGGGGTAGCGCCCGACGTCGTCGGCCTCCACCTCCACCGCCAAGGGGCTGCGGCTGGCCGCGGCGCGTAGGGCCGCGTCCAGCCCACTGTCCATGAGCAGGGGCGGGTAGATGCCGTGGGCCAGGTCGCGCAGCTCGGCGATGGTGTCTTTGATGCTGGTGGCCAGCTCGCCGAGCATGGCTGCAGCAACCTCGGGATCCTCGTCCACGAAGTCCCGGGCCAGACGGAGGTTGACGGCCAGGGCCACCAAGTGCTGCTGGGCGCCGTCGTGGAGGTTGCGCTCGATGCGGCGGCGTTCGGCGTCGGCCGTGGCCACGATGCGGGCGCGTGACGCCTGCAGCTCCTCGGCCTGGCGGCGCACCTCGTCCAGACTGGCCTGCAGGGCCGAGTCGAGGGCGACGTTGTGCAGGGCCAGGCCGACCTGGCGGGCCAGTTCGGTGAGCACCCGCTCGTCCTCTTCGCTGAAGATGTCGCCGGTGCTGCGGCGCTCGGCCACGATGAGGCCGAGCAGCTCGCCGGAGTGGGTCACGGGCGCCACCCGGAGCTGGATGTCCTGACGCCCACGAAGCAGCGACGGGAGCCACACCGCCAGCCAGGCCGGCCCCGACACCCCGGCGCGGGTGACCACGGGCAACTCGGCGGGGCCCAGGGTGATCCGCTGCGGCGCCCGATCGGGCACCGACACGGCGCGCACCAGGACACCCGAGGAGCCGGTCCACACCTCGGCGGCCTCCAGCGCCATGGTCTTGCGCAGCGACTCGGCCAACTGGAGGAGGAGCTCGTCCATGGGGATGGCCCTGGAGAGGCGGCTGCCGAAGGTGCGCAGCACCGTATCGGGCGCCTCCCGCTCGCCGTAGACCAGTCGGTTGGCCACCTCCCTGAGCCGCTCCCGGGCGGGGAGGTAGACCGCGGCGGCCACGACCGCAGCGACCATGGACAGCACCAACAAACCCCGTTCGGTGTCGTCGGGGATGCGGCCCAGGCCGAGGACGATCACCAGGTACACGGCCACCACGACGCCGCTGAGCCCGGTGAACGAGACCGTGTGCACCAGCAGTCGATCCACCCTGGTGACCAGGCGGGCGGACGTGCCGGCGGCCAGGGACAAAGGGACCAGGGCACTGGCCGCTCCGGCCACCAGGGCGCCTTGGGGCGGCCAGTCGACCAGGACGCGCAGGGCGGTCACGATCAGGGCCGCCTCCACCACCACGACCAGGGCGCACCCCAACCACTGGAGGCGTTGGCGTTCGAGGCCGGCACTGCGGACGTAGCGGCGGTTGGCCGGGCCCAGGCCGACGGCCAGGACGACCAATCCGGCCAGCCACAGCGGCCAGGTGGGAAGTGACGGCCGTTGGCTCCACAGGACCAGGCCGAGAGCCACGCCGAGGGCGTAGCCCACCCCGGCGCCGACGCTTCGGGCCCGGGTGCCGAGGCGTCCGTTGGGCAGGCCGAGCAACAGGTGCAGGGCGGTGGCCGGGAGCAGGGCGACGCTCAAGGGCAGGGCCAATCCGGCCAGGAACCCTGGGGTAGCGGTCCACCCGGTGGATAGGGCGGCATCAGCCAGGCAGGCGACGGCGGCGGCGCCCACGCCGGCGAGCACGACCAGGCCCAGCGCCCGCAGCGGGCGTCGGGTGACGAGCACGGCGCCCGCCACCGCCCAGGTCACCACCACCCCGGCCCGGACGACCTCGGTCCCGGTGAGCCCGTCACGCCCGGCCACGGCCAGCCCTGCGACAAGGAGGAGGAGTGCGACCGGCACCAGGAAGACGCTCGGATGCCACTCCAGGGGCGGCGAGGGGGGGACGAGTGCGGGTGGCACGACGTCACTGTGGTCGATGGTGACGGCCATGGCGGCTACTCCGATCTGAGGAGGTCGTACACGGCGGGATTGCCCGCCAGGACAAGCCCGGCACCGGTGAGGGGCCGGGCGATGGCCGACGGCCGGCTGGCTCCGACGGGGACGGAGGCTCCGGGGCTCCCCGGCAGCCGGGACGACCACCTGGCGGCAACGCCAGCCATGGTCATGACGAGCACAACGGTGGCCACGAGACCGGTTCCCAGAGCGACGCCGTCGACCGAGACGCCCGGGTCAGGCTCAGCCAGGCGGGCCAGGCCCACCGGCAGCAACGGTGAGGCGGCCACCGCCACCACCAAGGCCAGCACGGCGCCGCCAAGGGCCACGGCCACGGCCACGGCGACGAGGGAGCTGGCCGATCCGACGATCAGTGTCTCGACGTAGCGCCGGTGGAACGCAGGGGTCAAGAGGAGGTTCTGCTTGGAGAGGTAGACGACCTCATCGTCGCTGGCGTAGGGGGTGACGTGGCGAGGGTGGCGGACCACACCGGTGACGGCGAAGTCGAGGCGGGGGCCTCGGGGAGGAAGGTTCCCCAGCGCCGCCTCTCCCTCCAACAGCTCGAAGAACTGGTCGGCGGCGTAGGCCGACATGACCGGGGTGTCGCCGGGCCGCAGCCCACGAGCTTCGGCCAGCTCCTCGTTCATCACTCTGACCTCAGGGCCACGGCCGGGCGCAGGCGGGCGGCGGCCCGGGCAGGCAGGGCGGCCACCAGGTTGGCCAGGAGCAGGGCCGCCGGCGCGATGAGGGATACCGCGAGGAGCGGGGTCACCGGCGGTGGTGCACCGAGGCCGTCGGCCACCACTCGCCACGCCCAACGGCCGGCCACCACCGCCAGCGGCAGGCCGAGGGCCAGGGCGCTGACCACCAGGGTGGAGGCCTGGAAGCCCACGGTGGCGGCGAGGTCGCGCCGGCGAAAGCCCAGGGTCTTGAGCACGGCCAGGTCGGCCCGCCGGGCCCGCACCGAGGTGACCACGGCGTGGGCCAGCGTCCCGGCGGCGAGGACAGCGACCAGGGCGGCCACGGCGTTGGGCAGGCCGGCCACCCGGCGCAGGTTCTCCACCTCCACCGTCGGCTGGGACCGCAACACCGTCTTGCCCCAGTCCGACTGGAGGGCGGCAAAGGCCTCACCGCTGTCCACGCCCTCGGCGTAGCGCACCAGGAAGTGGGTGGTGGGCCCGTCGGGGCGTGCCTGGCGGAGCTGGTCGAGGGAGAGCACGGCGCCCTCGTCGAGGGCGAAGGAGAACTGCACGGCTGGGTTGAGCACGGCCTGGCCCACCACCTGCAACGACAGGTCCTGGCCCCCGAGCCGCGCCTCCACCCGCTCGCCCAACGAAACCCCCAGGCGCTCCATGCTCCGCCCGCCGAGCACGACCTCGCCGGGAGCGCGTGCGGGCCGTCCCTCGACGAGGGGCGGGTAGACCTGGCCGGACACCAGGTCGATGCCGGCGGCGTCGAGGTGGAGGCCCCCGACGACGAGGGGCTCAAGGGTCTCGCTGACGGCGCTGAAGCCGTCGACATACGGGCTGGCCTCCAGCCGTTGGGCCCCGAGCACCTCGAGGTCCTCCTCCCCGTTGGGGTTGCCCACCACCACGTCCCACGCCCACCCCTGCAACTCGGGGGTGGTGGCCAGGTGGTCGAGGCTGGCCCCAAAGGTGAGGGCGGCGCCGGCGAGGGCCACCGCCGCCAGGGTCCCGACCGCGGCGGTGCGCGCCGCGCCGCCGCCGTCGCCCCCCCGGCCGTCGAGGGCCATGGCCACCCCGGCCACCGCCGGGTGCGGGGCGCCGGCGCCGGCCAGGACGGAGACCGCGCGGCTCTGCCGGCCGCCATGGTGGGCGGTGGGAGACGGGGAGCTGCGACGCCAGGCGCTGAGCCCGGCCCGGGCCAGGACGGCGAGGGCAACGACGCCGGCGCCGGTGGCCAGCACGGTGACGTCGACGGCGAGGCCGGGGTCGATCTCGGCCCGCCGGGCCAGGCCGACGGGCGTGAGCGGCGAGGCGACCACGGCCAGGGCCACGGCGAGGACGGCCCCGGGGACGGCCACCGCGCCGGCCCACAGCAGGCTGGCCCCGAGCAGCTGGCTGCGGGTCATGCCCAGCGCCCGCAGGCAGGGCTGCTCGCTGGCCTCGAGCTGCACCTGGCGGGCCAGGCCCTGGCCGACCACCAGGAGCCCGGCCACCGCGGCCAGGGCGGCGAAGGCCACCAGGGCAGCCGCCTCCACCCCCGTCGCCTGCTCGGCCTCGGCCTGGACCTTGGCGGCCTCCGAGCCCACCTGGATCTCGGCGGCTTCGCCTCCGGGTAGGGCCCGCACGGCGGACAGGAAGGCGTCGCCGTCGCTGCCGTCGTCCAGGCGCAGGGAGACGCTGTCGCCCTGGCCCCCGAAGGCAGCCACCTCGTGGCCGTGGGCGGCCCAGAAGGCGGGACCGAGCAGGATCGATCCTCGCCCGGTGTAGATCACCTCCGGGTCGCTGGGTCGCGGGTCGAGATCGAAGGGCAGGCGGACGATGCCGCTCACCTCGAAGTCGAACGCCCGGCCCTCGGGCAGGGTGGTCCCTTCGACGAGCACGCCCCCGAACTGCTCGGGGGTGTAGGCCCACATGCGGAAGCGGTCACCGGGGCGCAGGCCGTGGCGGGCCGCCGCCTCCTCGTTGACCACCACCTCGAGCGGCGCCCGGGGGTCGGCGAGGCGGCCCTCGACCAAGTAGGGGATGTCCGAGGTGGCCACCGGGCCGCGCTGGCGGGTGCGCACGAAGGGGTTGATGGACCCCACGGCCGCCGGGTCAGGCGCCCCCGTGGGCGTGCTCGGGGTGAGGATGGCGTAGGCGTCGTCGGCGGCGTCGGCCACCTGGGGCAGGCGGGCCACGGAGTCGAGGTCGAGGGCGCCGTCCGGGCTGACCACGAACACGTCGGCGGGCTGGCTGAAGGCGACGAAGCGGGCCATGGCGCTCTCGGTGCGCCGGGCGCCGGCCACCCCGGTGAGGGCGGCCCCGCCGGCGATGCCCACCAGCACGGCCAGGGCGAGCGTTGCCCGCCACCGCCGGCGCAGCTCGGCCCGGGCCCGGCTCCAGGCGGCGCCCACGGCGAGCGCCGGTCAGACGGCCGCCGGGGCAGGGGGTGGCGCAGGCGTCCCCGCCCCGGCGAGGTCGTGGTCGATGACCCGGCCGTCGCGCATCTGCGCGACGCGATCGGCGGCCGCGGCCACGTCGTCGTCGTGGGTGACCAACAGGATGGCCTGGCCGCCGGCATGCAGGCGGCGGAACAGCTCCATGACCTCCTGGCCGCCCTCGGAGTCGAGGGCGCCGGTCGGCTCGTCGGCCAGCACCAGGGTGGGCTGGTTGGCCAGGGCCCGGGCGATGGCCAGGCGCTGGCGCTGGCCACCGGAGAGCACACCGGGCGCAGCCTTGGCCTTGTCGGACAGGCCCAGCAGGTCGAGCAGGTCCCGAGCCCGGGTCTCGGCCGCCTTGCGCTTCATGCCGGCCACGATGGCAGGTAGGGCCACGTTCTCCAGCACGCTCATGCCCTCGAGCAGGTTGAAGAACTGGAAGACGATCCCGATGTGGCGCCGGCGCATGCGGGCCAAGTCGTCCTCGCTGCGGCCGGTGACCACCTCCCCGTCGATGACGATCTCGCCCTCGTCGGCGCTGTCGAGGCCGGCGACCAGGTTGAGCAACGTGGACTTGCCGCAGCCCGAGGGTCCCATCACGGCCACGAACTCGCCCCGGCGCATGGTCAGGTCGGCGCCCCGCAGGGCCCGCACCGGGGCGCCCTCGGCCTCGTAGGTCTTGCGCACCCCGCGCACGGTGAGCACGTCAGCGGCCTCGCGCCCCGGGTCACCACCTTTGTCGTCGTCTTCCACCATTACCTGCTCCTCTCTAGGAAGGGCGGCCGTCCCCCGAAGGGGGCGGGGGACGGCCGCCGGGGGGAAGCGCTACTCGACGATGAGCTCGGCCACCATGCCTTGGGTGAAGTGGGGCGGGTTCTCGGCCACGGCTTCCTCGTCGGACTCGGGCGTGGAGCCCACGGGGAGGAAGCAAGCCAAACCGTAGCGGCCGGGCTCGAGGTCCAGGAAGAGGGCGTCGGTCCCGCCCGGAGGGGCGAAGCCGAAGCCGACGGGTCGGCCCGCCGCCATGGCTTCCTCCTCGGGCAGCGCCAGCAGCTCCTCGAATGACGCCTCGACGCCGTCGTTGATGCGGAAGACGGCCATCTCGTGCAGCTCGCCACCGCCGTTGCTGAAGCTGAAGGCGGTCTGCCCGGCGTCGATGGTGGCGGGGACGCCCTCGAAGGCGTACTCGACTCCCGTGACGGACACCTCCTCGAAGCCACAGTTGCTCAGGGCGTACTGGTCGATGGTGCTCGTTGCCTCGGTGAACTCGGGGGACTCGAAGAACGAGTCGTCACCCGTGGACAGCCCTTCTCGGGAGAGGCTGACGGCGGTCTCCACCTCGTCGGAGATCTCCTCGGGCGCGTTGTCCTCGGCTGCGTTGAGCTTGGGCTCGAAGGTGGACGCGTACTCCTGGATCGCCTTGGCCTGCTCCTCGTCGGTGGCGGTCTCGAAGTCGATCTCGGGACCGGGGTCGGAGTCGATGGCCACCAGGGCGTCACAGAAGGCGACGAGGTCGCCTCCACCCGCCGCCTCGGTGGTGGCTGGCCGGGCCGTGGTCGTGGGCGCGGCTGGCGGCGCCGCATCCTCCCCGTCGTCGCTCTCACCGCACCCGGCGACGATCACCCCCGCCACGCTCAACACCACCATCGTCCGGGTGATCCTCGTAGGTCCTTCTCGTCGTCCTCGCACGTGTCCAACCCCTTCACTCGATGGAACGCGGTCTTCTTCGCCGGTCGGTCCCATCGTCGGCGACCGCCGGTCGGCGGCCAAGGGCGCAGGCATGCGTCACTGTGGTGGTGGCACCATCCCCCGTGACGGTGTGCGTGCGCCTCGGTCGACCTCACCCTGGCAGGGGGCCCCGCTCCTTCGCCCTAGGGACATCCCTAGTCTCGAGCCCAGGATCCGGACCGGCGCCCGGGCCTCGGGCTCCGCTACGGTTGTCCCCGGTGTGGTAGGTCCCATCGCTCCGCAGCAGGCGAGCCCAGCGGGGAGCGGCGCCGTCTTCGTGGGCCGCTCGTCCGAGCTGGGCCTGCTCAGGGCCAACCTGGCCTGGGCCCGGGCCGGAGAGCCCCGGGTGGTGGTGGTCGAGGGCCCGGCAGGGATGGGCAAGTCGGCCCTGTTGCGGGCGTTCCTGGCCCAGGTCGGCCCCGGGGTCCGCTCGGTGCTCGCCAGCGGCGACGAAGCCGAGGCTCACCTGCCCTTCGGACTGCTCGACCAGCTCTGGCGGGCGGTCGACCCGGACACGGCGCCGACCGCTCGCGGGTCCGATCCCCTCAACGCCGGGGCCCGTCTGGTCGACCTCCTCGGGACCCTCCAGGACGGTGGTCCGGTGGTGGTGGCCCTCGACGACTGCCAGTGGGTGGACCGCCCATCCCTGCAGGCCCTGACCTTCGCCCTGAGGCGCATGCACGCCGACCGGGTCATGGCCGTGGTCACCACCCGCGACGGTCCCCCGGGGGTACCCGACGGGGTGCGGCGCCTCGTCGACCAACGGGGCCAGCACCTTCGTCTCGCCGGCCTCGACGCCCGCACCCTGGCCGAGCTGGCCGCCTGCACGGGGGCCGGGAGGCTACCGGCGGCGGCCGCGGCGCGCTTTCGCCACCACACCGGGGGCAACCCCCTGCACGCCCGGGCCCTGCTCGAACAGCTCGACCTCAGCGAGCTGCGCCGGGAGACGGGCCCCTTGCCCGCACCCAGCTCCTACGCCCTGACGGTCGTGTCCCGCCTGGCTGCGTGCTCGACGGCAACCGAAGCCCTGGTCACGGCCACGGCAGTGCTGGGCGAGCGCACCCCGCTGTCCACCGCAGTGACGCTGGCCGGACTGGCCGACCCGGCGCCGGCCCTGGAGGAGGCGGTGGCCGAGCGCCTCCTGGAAGTCGTCGAGCTGGCCTCCTCGCGCGCCGTGGCCTTCACCCACCCGCTGGTGCGCTCGGCGGTCTACCACGACCTCGGGCCCGGCCGCCGGGCGAGGCTGCACGCCCGGGCGGCCACGCTCACCTCGGGAGCGGTGGCGCTGGACCACCGGGTGGCCGCCGCCCTGGTGGACGACCCCGACCTGGTGAGGGAGCTGGTGGAGTTGGCCGGGACCGAAGCCGCGACCGGCGCGTGGGTCTCGGCCGCCGGTCACCTGGTGGCGGCGGCCCGGCTGGAGCCCGAGGTCGAGCGCCGGGAGGCCATCCTGCTCGACGCCCTTGGGACCTACCTGCGGGCGGGGGAGCTGCCGGCGGCGCTGGCCCTGGTCGACGAGGTCAAAGCGGACTCCCCCCGGCGCCGGTACGTCTGCGGGTACCTGGCCCTGCTCTCCGGTCGCCAGGAGGAGGCCCGGCGGTTGCTGGAGGAGGCGTGGGAGGGGGGACAGGAGCTGGGCCCCGAGCTCCTCGGCCCGGTGGCCACCCAGTTGGGCCAGCTGGCGTTGTTGCGGGCCCGGGCCGAGGAGGCGGTGGCGTGGGGCCGGCGGGCCCTGGAGGCGGCCGGCGACGATCTCGTGGCCACGTCCTCGGCGCTGGGGGTGATCACGATCGGCCTGGGGCTGGGCGGCAAGGGGGAGGAGGCGCTGGCGCTGCTGCACCAGGCGCCGGTCGGGCCCGGCGAGGTCGTGCCCGGCAACGCCGAGCAGATCTTCGCCCGCGGCGTCCTGCGCTACTACACCGAAGACCTCCAGGCCGCCGGCGCCGACCTCGGCGCCGTGGTCCTGGCCGGCGCCCGCAGCGGCCCCCTGAGGACCCGGGTGAACGGTCTGGCCTGCCTGGCCAAGACCGAGTACCGGCTGGGGGCCTGGGACGACAGCGTGGCCCACGCCGACCTGGCCGTCTCCCTGGCCGAGGACGCCGAGCACGCCTGGGCCTTCGCCTTCTGCCGCTCGGTGGCCACCATCGCTCTGGCCGGTCGGGGTGACTGGGAGCGAGCGGAGGCCCACGCCCGGGGCGCGGTGGAGGCGGCGACGGCGTCGGGCACGGCCGTCGACCTCGCCTACGCGGCCAGCGCCCAGGCCCATGTGGCCTTCGCCCGGGCCGACCCTGCGGCTGTGGTGGCCGCCGTCGAGCCCGTCACGGAGCTGTGGGAGCGCGACGGCTTCACTGAGCCGTCCTTCCTGCCCTGGCGCGAGCAGTACGCCGACGCCCTGGTGTCGCTCGGCCGCCTGGAGGAGGCCGAGGCCGCGCTAGGCGTCTTCGAGGCCATGGCCCGGTTGCGCCGTCGACGCTCGTCGCTGGCCGGCGCGGCCCGCGTGCGGGGCCGGCTGCAGGCGGCCAGGGGCGACATCGAGGCGGCCGAAACGACCTTCGAGGACGCGTTGGCCCACCTCGAAGGGGTGCCCACACCGTTCTTCCGGGCCCTGGTCCAAGACGCCCATGGGTGCCACCTCCGCCGCATCGGCCAGCGCCGGGCCGCGGCTGCCCACCTGCGCAGCGCCCGGGCCACCTACGCCGACCTCGGCGCCCGGCCCTTCGTCGAGCGCTGTGAGCGGGAGCTGGCCGCCTGCGGCCTCTCACCCGCGGCGCGCTCCCACCCTTCGCCCGCCAGCCTCACCCCCCAGGAGCTGGCCACCGCCCGGCTGGTGGCTTCTGGGTGCTCCAACCGAGAGGCGGCGGGCGAGCTGGTCGTGAGCGTCAAGACGGTCGAATACCACCTGGGGCACGTCTTCGCCAAGCTCGGCATCTCCTCCCGCCACCGTCTGGCCGCGGCCTTGGCCGGGCGCGACCTGGGGTCGACGAACTAGGGAACACCCTGGGGCGAGCCCCCGGGACCGCGGCGTAGCGTCGCTCCTGTGCAGGATGGTGCTTGAGGATGAGGTACGTGATCGACCTCGACCACGACGGCGATGGTCACGCCCGGGGCACGGTGACGGACGGGGGTGGGGCTGCGCCGGTCGCCTTCTCGGGTTGGTTGGAGCTCCTGCGCCTGCTCGAGGCTGCCTCGTGGCCGCCTCCGGTCTCGGATGGCCCGCTGCGGGATGGTCAGGCCCCCACGCCGACCTTGTAGGCCGACACCAGGGCGGCCCGGCCCTTCACCCTGGCCGGGGGGAGGGCGACGGCGTCGAGGGGGGCCGAGAGGGCGGCGTAGGTGGCGCCCGAGAGCACCGTCTCACCGGCTTCGGCCCACTGCTGCAGACGCTGGGTCAGGTTCACGGTGTCGCCCACGAGCGTGTACTCCAGGCGCTCCTCCGAGCCGAGCAGGGCGGCGGCGGCAGGACCGGTCGACAGTCCGATCCCCAGTCCGAAGGGAGCCAGGCCGGCGTGCGCCCAGCCTGCGTTGACTGCTGTTTGGGCGTGGTGCATGGCACAGGCGGCGGCCAGCGCCCGGTCGGCGTGGTCGCTCTGGGACACCGGAGCGCCGAAGACGGCCATGACGGCGTCGCCCACGAACTGCATGACCGTGCCGCCCTCGCCGAGGATGGCCCCGTTCATCTCGGCCCGGTGCTCGTTGAGCTGGGCGGCGAGCGCGGATGGCTCGGCCGTCTCCGCGATGCCGGAGTAACCACGGACGTCGGACATCAACACCGTGACCACCACGTCCTCGCTCTCACCGATGTGGCGGCCGTCGCGGCGGAGCTTGTCGGCCAGGCCTCCGGGGAGCAGGCGAGAGAGGGTCTCGCCCTGCTCCTCACGGTCGACGATGGCCTGGTGCAACAGGCGCAGTCGCCGTAGCCAGGTCGCCCCACCGGAGCTGGCACCCCGGGCCAGGACCAGGAAGAGCTTCTCCACGTCGTCGGACACCGCCTCGGCGGTGGTGCGCCGGGTCACGGCGATGGCCTTGATGGGCTTGCCCTCGGCCACCATGCGCAGCAGTTCCTCGTCGAGGGCGCCCAGCTCGCCTTCGCCGGTCGTGGCCGGCGACACCAGGGCGTTGACGATGGCGGGATCGAGAGCCGTCCCTCCGGAGGCGACTGCCCGCACCGCCTGGACGAGCTGGTCGCCCTCGGCCAGGCGGTCCTTCAACAGGTACCCGTAGCCGGCAGCGCCGTCGCCGAGGAGGGACACGGCGTACTCGGGGTCGTCGTACTGCGAGAGGATGACCACGCCCGTGCCCGGGTGGCGCTTGCGCAGCTCCTGGGCGGCCTCGATGCCCTCGCGCTGGAAGGTCGGGGGCATGCGGATGTCGGTGACGAGCACCTGGGGCGCCGCCGCCTCGGCGCCGGCCAGGAGCTCGTCGTAGTCGGCCGCCACCCCCACGACCTCCAGGTCGGGTTCCCGGTCGAGGAGGGCCTTGACGCCCATGCGGACGATCAGGTTGTCGTCGGCCAGGAAGACGCTGATGGTCATGGGGGTGGCGATGCTAGGCCGCTACTCGACGGTGAACTCGGCGACCATGCCCTGGGTGAAGTGGGGCGGTGCTTCGATCTCCTGGCCGCTCTCTTCGGCGGCGGCGAGCGCTTCGGGTGTGGACCCCACCGGGAAGAAGCAAAGGGCTCCGTAGCGCCCCGGTTCGAGGTCGACGAAGGCCACATCTTCGCCTCCGGGCGGGGCCATGGCGAACCCCTTGACCTCGACCATGGCAAAGGCCTCCTCCTCGGGGAGCGCGACCAGCTCCTGGACGGACTGGGTCACGCCATCGTTGATGCGGATGAGCACCAGTTCGTGCTCCTCGCCGCCTTCATTGGCGAAGGTGAAGGCGGTCTGGCCGGCTTCGACGGGCTCACCCAGGCCTTGGAACTCGTACTCGGTGCCGGTGACCGCGACTTCATCGAAGTCGCAGTTGGCCAGGACGTAGTCGTCGATCCGAGCATCGAGCTCCTCGACCTCGGGCGGCGGGGGGCCCTCCTGCTCGGAGCTGCTGAACGCCTGCTGGATCAACAGGACGAGACGGTCCACGTCGGTGGCGATGTCGAGCGGGGCGCTGGACTGGACCTCCCGGAGGGCCGCCTCGAGCTGGGCCGGGTCGGGGCCTTCGGGCCCGCTGGCGGCAAAGGCGGCGTCCGCTCCGATGACGGCGGTGCAAAAGGCACTCAGGTCCTCAGTGGCGTTGGCGGGATCGGCGGCCGGTGCCGGGCTGGCGGCAGGTTGGTTGGTGGTCGGGGCCGCCCCCTCGTCGCTCTCTCCGCAGGCGGCCAGACCGAGGGCCAGGGCGAGACCGGCGGCGACGGGAGCGAGTCGGCGGCGCCTGCGCCGGTCGTTGACGATGTCTTGCTTGCCGTACGCGTGCATGGTTGTTCCTCTCGAGGTGATCGTGATCGGGATGGCCCCACCCTGCGCCCAACGGCCGGCGGTGGGAAGGGCGCAGCCATGCGAAGCGGTGGTGGTGCCAGCTCACCCCTCGAGACGCCTGCCAACCCTCTTTCCCGCTGGCCGCCACGGATCGTGGCTCAGGTCGCGTCACCCGCTGCTGGTGGACCGGCTCGAGCGGCCAGGCCCTCCAGCTCGGCCACGGCCGGATCGCCGGCCGCCTCGGCGGCGATGGCCTCGGCGAGGGTGGCGGCGGCCCGGCGGAACCTGGTCTCCACCAGCACCTGGGCCACCGCGGCCCGGAGGCGATCTGGGGAGGAGCGCCGCGACAGGCGCAGCCCGGCGCCGGCCTCGACGACGCGGCGGGCGACGTCGGCCTGGTCGCGGCCGAAGGGGAGGCACACCAGCGGCACCCCGTGGGCCAGCGCCTTCATCACCGTGCCGTGACCGCCGTGGGTCACCACCACCCGGGCGGAGGGGAGCACCGCTGCGTGGGGGACGAAGGGGAGGACGACCACGTTGGGGGGCGGGTGGAACGTCGCCGGGTCGAGGGTGGGACCAAGGGTCACCAGGGCGCGCACCGCCAGTCCGTCCAGCGCAGCCATGGTGGCGCGGATCGTCGGCGCCTGGTCCTGGAAGGTCGAGCTCAGGCTGACCAGCACCAGCGGCTCGGACCCGTCCTCCGGCCACGGCGGGTCCCAACCCGCCTCGCCTTGGTCTTCGAACTGGGGCCCGACGTAGCGCACCGACGGAGGCAGCGAGCGGGCCGGGAAGTCGAAGCGCCGGTTGGTGAGCACGAGCACCCGGTCCACGGCCAGCAGCTGGTCGAAGGTGTGGGTGAGGGGCCCCAGGCCGAGGGCGCCACGAGCCTCGTTCAACCGGGGAAGGCCGGTGGCCATCACCCGGAGGCTGAGGCCGCCGATGGCCCGATCGCGGGCCGCTCCCAGCGGGCCGGCGGCCGGCCGGAGGCCCAGGCCGACCGGCGGGATGCCCGGGGCGGGGATGAGGTAGATGGTGTGCACCAACACGGCGGTGGGCATCGCGGCGCGCTCGGCCCCCAGGGCGGCGCCGGGGAGCATGACGTCCACCACGGCGACATCGCTGTCGTGGTGTTCGATCTCCTCGAGCACGTCGCGTGCGAACGCCAGCGCGGGCCCGAAGGCCAGGCGGTCCCGCACCCGGGCGAACTGGGCCAAGGGCTTCGGACCTCCCAATCTTTGACCAGGTCGGTCAGGGGCGACGACGTGTCGTTGTCGGGAGCCCGACGAAAGGCGCTGAAGCGACAACCGACGGCTTCGAAGCGGGCTTGCAGGGACCGGTGCCCCAGGACCCGGACCAGATGGCCCCGTTGCGCCAGCCGGCCGGCCAGGGCGGCGGTGGGCGGGGCGTTCCCCCCGGCGTCGGGGAGCACGAACAAGAACCGTCGGGCTCCGTCACGCGCCATGGTCGTGGTCGTCGTCCGAGCCGATCATGAGCCGGGCCGTGCGGTCGGAGGTGACGTAGTTCCAGGCCCACGACGAGAGGACCTCAAAGCGGTTGCGGTAGCCGACCAGGCGCTGCAGGTGCAGGGCCAGCCACATGACCCAGGCCAGGCGGCCCTTGAACCGGGCACCGTTGGGAAGCTCGGCCACCGCTGCGTTGCGTCCGATGGTGGCCATGACGCCCTTGTTCTTGTAGTGGAAGGGCTCGGTCGCCAGCCCCTCCCGTCGTCGCCGGAGCTGGTCGTCCACGTGTTCGGCCCCTTGCTGGGCCAGCGGCGCCATCTGCGGGTCGAGGCGGCCGTCGTCGCCACGGCTGGCGGCCAGATCGCCGATGACGAAGCAGTCGGGGTGGCCGGGAACCGAGAGGTCGGGCTCGACCACGATGCGCCGGCCTTCGGCCTGGGCCAGCCCGAGCGTGTCGGCGAGCGGGTTGGCCCGCACCCCGGCGGTCCACACCAGAGTGCGGGTGGGGACCACGTCGCCCCCGGCCAAGTGCACCGCGTCAGCGGTCACCGCGTCCACCGCGGTGCCGAGGCGGACCTCCACCCCCCTGGCCATCAGCGTCTCCCGGGCGTTTTGGCGGGACTTGGGGCTGAAGGGGTCGATGAGGTGGTCGGTGGCCTCGATCAACACGACCTGGGCTCGGTCGACGTCGAGCTCGGGGAAGTCCTTGCGCACCACGTTGTCGATCAGCTCCACCAGCGCGCCGGCCATCTCCACCCCGGTCGGACCACCTCCGACCACCACGAACGTCAGCTCCCCCTCGTCCATGAGGGAGGGTTCGGCGACGGCTCGCTCGAAGCGGGCCAAGACGTGGTGGCGGATGCGCAGCGCCTCCCCGGGGGACTTGAGGGGCAAGGCGTGCTCGGCCACCCCGGCGATGCCGTAGTCACTGGTGACGGCCCCGGCGGCGAGGACGAGGACGTCGAAGGCGATGGGGTCGCCCTCGGCCACCAGGACCCGCTTGGCCTCCCAGTCGACACCGGTGACCGTGCCCAGGCGCACGTCGACGTTGGCCTGTCGCCGCAGGATGGCGCGCAGTGACCGGGCGATGGACGAGGGGTCGAGCATGGCGGTGGCCACCTGGTAGAGCAGGGGCTGGAAGGTGTGGTAGTTCCGGCGGTCGACGAGGGTGACCTCGACGGGATCGTCGGCCAGGAGCTGGGCCAGGCGCAGCCCGCCGAAGCCGCCGCCGACGATGACGACTCGCTGGCGTGGTCCCGTTCCGGCCATGGGCGTCATCATGCCTCGCTGCCGGTCTCCCGCCGGGATCCCTACACTACGGCGGCCCGATCACGTCCTGGAGCCGCCGTGGAGCCAACCCAGTGAGCCCGCCGGCAACGGGCTGGGGTCGGCGAGCCCTGCGGGGGGGCCTCTCGCTGGTCGTCGTCGTCGTCGTCTTCGTCGGCGTGTTGCCCCGGGTGGCCGACGTCTCCGAGGTGGCGCAGACCATCGGGGCCATGACCGGCATCGAGCTGGTCACCGTCGCCGGGGCTGCGGCCTGGAACCTCTACAGCTACTGGCTCGTGCAGGTGAGCGTGCTCCCGGGTCTGCGGGTGAGCCAGGCGGCCGTGGCCACCCAGTCGTCGACGGCGCTGGCCAACAGCGTGCCGGCGGGAGCCGCCGCGGGCATCGGCATGGTCTACGCCATCTACGGGTCGTGGGGCTTCTCCCGCTCGTCGGTCACCCTGTCGCTGCTGCTCTCGGGCATCTGGAACAACTTCGCCAAGATCGGGATGCCCGTGGTGGCCCTTGCCCTGCTCGCCCTGCAGGGCGACACCACCACAGCCCTGCTGGGCGCCTCCCTCGCCGGCGTGGCCGCCTTGGTGGTCTCGCTCTTCGGCTTCGGTCTGATGCTGCGCAGCGATCGCCTGGCCCGGGTGGTGGGCTCAGCCGCGCAGCGGATGGTGGGGCTGCTGCTCACGCGCCTGGGGCGGGCCCCGGCCTCGGACTGGGGCGAGGGAGCGGTTCGCTTTCGGGCCGAGACGATCGGCCTGCTCCGCCGTCGGGGTGCGGCCCTGACGGCCGCCACCGTCGTGAGCCACCTCTCCCTGTACCTGGTGCTGGTGGTGTCCCTGCGCCACGTCGGCGTCTCCGAGGTCGAGGTCAGCGCCGCCGAGGTGCTGGGCGCCTTCGCCTTCGTGCGCCTGGTCTCGGCCCTGCCCGTCACCCCGGGGGGTCTCGGTGTCGTCGAACTGGGCCTGGTGGCAGCGTTGGTGGTGGCGGGGGGGGACGAGGAGCTGGTCCTGGCCGGTGTCCTCGTCTACCGGGCCCTGACGTACCTGTTCCCGATTCCCTTCGGGGCCCTCACCTACCTCTGGTGGCGCGTTCAGCCGCCCACCGAATCGCCGGCAAGACATCGAGAGCGGCCCACCGAATCGCCGGCGAGCGCAGCGAGTCCGGCCATTCGCCGACGGGGCGCAAGCGAAGCTTGCTTGCCCCGCCGGAACGGAGATGAGACGCCGTAGGCGACCTTGCCCTATCGGCGAGCAAAGCGAGCCTATAGGTCGAGGCCGAGGTCGTCCTGGAGCTCGTCGGCCAGCGACTGGCGGGGGAACAGGGCCACAGCCTCGTGGAGCTCGGAGTGCAAGGCGATGTGGGCACCTTGGGTGAGGTCGTAGTCGTAGCGCACGCAGCCCCCCTCGAAGACGTCGTAGGTGGTCCCCACGAAGCGGGGCGTGAGCGACTGGAGGCGCTGGAAGCGCCGGGCGTCGTCCTCCTCGGGGTCGGCCGCGCTGGCCCCGGTGGTATCGCACTCCGGTCCTAGCTCGATCTCCACGGCGCGCACCCCGGCCCGGTCCGAGTCGAGCCAGAAACGTGCCCGCCCCGATTCCACGTCGAGGGCGGCGAAGCTCCACCCCACGGGCATCTCCCGCACGCAGGGCACGAGGGAGGCGCTCGGCACCGCCTGAGCCAAGATGGCCAACCGCCCCCCCGCCTGACACTCAGGAATAGCCGTCTCAGGCCCTGCGCAACTCCCCAGGAGAGCGAGCGCCAAGAGCAGCGAGGCGCCCTTCAACGTCGCCGGCAGCAGACGGCGCCAAAGGCGCCCGCACCTGCTGGCGACAGGAAGGTGGTCAGCGTTCCCGTCACCGGCTTCGCCGGTGGCGGGAACACGATCAAGCTCGCCGGAACGGAGCGAAGCGAGTGACGGCGAAGGGGCGATCACAAGAGTCCCGCGGTGCGTAGGTTGAACGCCAGCAGGCCCACGGCGGCAGCCACGCTGGCGGCTACGGCCAGGGTGAGGACGATGCGCCGGATGCTCCAGAGCTGGATGGAGATGGGCGGTCGGCTGGGCGCCAGCGCGCAGAGCTGGGTCAGTAGGTCCCGACCGTCCTCTCGGAGTCGGCGGCGCAGGTCGGACGGCATGGTGACGCTGCGGCTGGCGGCGAGGGCCTCGGCGATCTCGTCAGCCTCGAACACCCGCCGGGCCCGCTCGTAGACCCGCTCGGCGCTGCTGCCCAGCGCGAGCGTGAGCATCATGTTGGTGAGGTCGACAGCCTGGCGCCACGGGGTGGGACGCACGGTGGCAAAGGCGACGTCGATGAGCAGGACCTTGCCGTCGCGCACCATCACGTTGGCCGGCTTGAGGTCTCGATGGGCCAGGCCTGCGTCCCACATGCGCCGGACCACCTCCATGGCGTTGTCGATGATGGCGTCGTCGACCTCGGCCTGATCGAGCTGGGTGGCGCCGGCGAGGAACTCGGTCACCATCAGGTACTCCCGCTCCGGTGTGATCTCGACGAAGCCGTAGGACAAAGGGACGGGAAGGCCGGCATCTCCCATGACCCGCAGCAGGTAGTCCTCGTATTCGACCAGCCGGCGCACGCTGGAGAACGTTCCCTCATCCTCCAGCCGGCCGTAGAGGATGGCCCGGCCCAACTTGTACCAACGGTCGGAGCGAAGGTGGCTGCGGGCGTAGAGCTTGGCGAACACCTCGGTCTCCACCGCTTCGGGGCCGTGGCTCACCCGCAGCAGCAAGGGGGTCGACCCAGACGAGCCCTCGAGGCCGACCGGTCGCATGTCGACCAGCGTGAGGCTGAGCTGTTGGTGCAGGGCCAAGGCGATGGCCTCACCGCGACGACCGCCCACGTCGAGGTGAGCGGTCTTTCCCCGCCGGTAGGTGATGGGAAAGGTCTCGCTCGGCGTGAGCAGGCGGAAGGCCACCACGGGAATGGCCATGCCGAGCACGGCGGCGACGAAGATGTCGCTCGGGTGGTCGACGCCGAGGTAGAGGCGGGCGACGGCGAGGGCGACGATGGGCAGGCCGGCCACCCACTTGGCCCGGTTGCGCCAGACGCCTCCCGGCACCAGCGTGTAGAGGATGCCCATGAGGCTGAGGCCGAGGGCCACCACCGGTGCGGAGGGGTGGGAGTAGCCGTCCCAACCGCCGATGATCTCCACCTCGAGCGGGCGCAGACGACCGACGACGAGCGAGCTGGTGGCGGTCACCGCCGTGACCACGAGGGTGACCCCGAGGAAGACGACCAGGTGCCGGAAGCGCCGGAGCACCAGCAGGGCCAGCAGGGTCCCCCAGCGCAGACCTCGAACGGTCCACTCCGAACCGAGGGCGTGCAGGTCGAGCATGACCGGGGTGAGGGCGTCGCTGCGCAGACCCTCGATCCACTGCAGGATCCCGACGTCGAAGCGAACCAGCGCTTCGAAGGGCTGGCTCCCGAAACCGAAGTACAACAGGATCCATGCGGCCATGATCCCGGTGGTCACGGCCAGGTAGGCCCAGCCGCTGGCGCTGAGGGGGTGGGGGAGGGGCGGGGCCTCTCCTGAGGGACGGCGCCGTCGCCCCGTGCGCGAGACCACGGCCAGGTCGCCCAGGACGTTGGTCTCCCTTCGCGCCCCCTGTGTTGTCGCCATGTCCCCTCACTCGGACCGTCGGGCCGCCGGTATGGTACCGAAGCGATGTTGGCCATTCGCCTCGGTATCGCGTCCCGGAGGGAGCCCCGATTCGGTGGTCGGCTGGGCAGCGTCGCCGTCGGCATGGCCTGGTGCCTCGCCGTGCTCGGGTGCACCCCGAGCGCCTCGACCGACGCTGGCGATGCGGCCACCGCCAGTGGCGAGCCCGTCGTGGTGGCGTCGTTCAACTTCCCCGAGAGCGTGCTCCTCGCCGAGATCTAC
>JAUJLZ010000236.1 GCA_030447125.1 Acidimicrobiales bacterium | reverse complement strand
CGTACTCGAACTCGTCAGGGCACGGTGACGACGTGGCCGGCGAACTCGGGTAGACCGTCTGGCGTGACGTCTCCTTCGCTCGACCGGGCCGCCCAACTCACCTGGAAGTCGCTCGTGGTGGCCGGTGGGGTGGTCGTGGTGGTGGTCGCCCTGGCCCACCTACGGATCCTGGTCCTGCCGGTGATCATCGCCGCGCTGCTGTCGACCGTGCTGGTCCCTCCGGTGCGCAGGCTCCAGCACGTCGGGATTCCCCGGATCGTGGCCACGTGGATGGTCGTGCTGGGCTCGTTTGCCGCGCTGGGCGGCCTGATCACCCTGGTGGCGCCCTCGGTGGCAGACGAGTTCGGTGACCTCGGTCCCACGGTGTCGGAAGGCGTCGACCAGGTCCAGACCTGGTTGGTCGACGGGCCCCTGGGACTCTCGCAAGATCAGATCGCCCGCTACAGCGACCAGATCACCGAGCAGCTGCGCAGCAGCGGGAGCAGCATCGCCTCGGGCGTGCTGGCGGGAGCCGTCCTCGCCGTCGAGGTGGTGGCCGGCCTACTGCTGACGCTGGTCCTGGTGTTCTTCTTCGTCAAGGACGGCGAGACGATCTGCGCCTACGCCCTCGACCAGGTGCGCCCCGAGCATCGGGATCTCGTGCGAGCGCTCGGCCGGCGCGTCTGGGACGCCGGCGGTGGCTACGTACGAGGAACGGCGCTGGTGGCGCTGGCCGACGCCACCATCATCGGCGTGGGCCTGCTCCTCATCGGCGTGCCCCTCGTGCTCCCGCTGGCGTTGCTGGTCTTCTTCGGCGCCTTCTTCCCCCTCATCGGCGCCGTGCTCGCCGGCACCGTCGCCGTGCTCGTGGCTCTGGTCAGCGGGGGACCGGGGGACGCCTTGTTGACCCTCGGGGTGGTGGTGATCGTCCAGCAAGTCGAGGGCGACGTCCTCGCCCCCCTCGTGCTCGGGCGGGCCGTACGCCTGCACCCCATCGTCATCCTGGGCGCGCTCACGGGTGGGGCCATCATCGGCGGGCTGATCGGTGCCTTCCTGGCCGTGCCCACCGCCGCAGTGGCGGTGGCCGTGGGAAGCGAGCTCAAGGCTCGGGGGATCATCGGCCCCGGCTCCCCGTCCGCTCAACCGCCACCGGAGGTCACCTTGCACGGGACCGAAAGCCTGCGGCCCGAGCCTACGTCGGGACTCGGCGACGAGGTCCACCCACCCTCGGCCCCGGGCCCGGCCCCGTTGCGAGGCTGGCGCAAACTGCTCGGGCGCCACGCTGAGCCATAGACCAACGAACGATGGTCCGACGAGCTCATCGGGCGACGAGCTCAGCTACGTCGACCTCGGAGCGGGCGGGACCCGCGGATCGGACCCGACCGTGACCGTCGACCACCACGACGAAGGGGGCGGCGTGCACACCAAAGGCGCTGAAGTCCGCAGCCGACGCGTCGTCGAGGTCTACCAGCTCGACGGCCACGTCGGGCAGGTGGTGGAGGGCCAGCGTCCGCCGGAGCTCGGCGCAGCCGGCGCAGGTGGAGCTCACAAAGGCGACGAGGGTACGGCGGTGGTCCTCGTAGCGCAGCCCGGCCAGCGGGGGGGCCAGCGAACCCAGGGGCGGGCCCGAGGGGGCCGATGGGGCCGAAGTACGACGGCCGACCTCAACGACCAGGGCTCGGGCGCCGACCGCCGCCATCAGCACCACCGCGACGTCTCCGAGTCCGGGCACCAGTGGACCAGGAGCAAGCGCGGCGGCGGTGGTGCCGACGGCCAGGATGGCGTTGCGCACGACTTCCGTACTGCCGATGGCAGCGGGGCGAGCGGCGCCGAAACAGCCGCAGGCGAGGACCTTGCCCCGGCGCATGGCCAGGACGAGGAAGGTGGTGAAGCCGGCCAGCACCGCCAGGGCGGCGATCCCGGCCCACGCCGGGGCTACCACGAGGCCGACCGCCAGGGCCAACTCGGTGGCCGGCACCCCCACGGCGAGCACCGCCGGTGACACCAGGCCTAGGGCGGCAAAGGCCCGGGCGGTCGACGTTCGCCGGCGGAGCTTGGCCACGCCGGCGACGGCAAAGACCACGGCCAGCACCAGCGCCGCGCTGTAGGCGACTCCCGGACCGCTCACCGCCGGAGGGTGCGCCAGGCCTCCTCGGCCCGGGACACGACCTCGAACACGGGCAGACCTAGCTGGCGGGCGGCCTCGGCGGCGTCGTCGTGCTCGACCTTCGCCCGTCCCCCGGGGCCGTCCCCCACCTTCACCCGCACCGTCATCCCCGCCACCTCGACCTCGTCGACGAAGCGGCCCGCAACCCAGCGCGCCATCGGGGTCGACCGCACTCCGAACGTCCCCGTTTCCTGCGCCAACAGCTCGCCCAGGCGTCGGGCGTCGGCGGGATCGACCAGGGCGCTGACCAGGTGCGCCGGGCGGCCCTTCTTCATCACGATGGGCGTGACCCAGGCGTCATGGGCGCCGGCGTCGAGGACAACGGCCAGGGCGTGGGCGAGGGTCTCCCCGGTGACGTCGTCGACGTTGGTCTCCAACACCACGACCGGGTGGTACGCCCCTGCGGTGGTCGCCGAGGCCCCCACCACCACCTGGGTGAGGTTGGGCAGGTCTTCGAGGTCGGCCCTGCCGGCACCGAAGCCGCTGGCGCCGAGCGTCATGGCCGGCATCGGACCCCATCCTTCGACCAGGGCCGCCAGCAGGCCGGCCCCGGTCGGGGTGGTGAGCTCGACGGCGACGTCGAGGCCTCTGATCGGTGCACCGGCCAGCAGTTCCACCACTGCCGGCGCCGGGTTGGGCAGCAGGCCGTGGCTGGTGCGCACCATGCCCAGACCGGTGGCGACGGGGCTGGCGGTGATCACATCGACATCGAGCACCTCCAGAGCGGCAGCGACGCCGACGATGTCGACGATGGCGTCGACGCCACCCAGTTCGTGGAAGTGAACCTGCTCGACGGGGCGGCGATGCAAGCGACCTTCGACGGCGGCGATGGCGGCGAAGGTGGCCCCCGCCCGGGTCCGGACTCGCTCGGGCAGCACGGCCTCACCCAGGAGTGCCCTGATATCGGCGTAGGTACGCGCCACCGTCGAGGGCTCGACGTGGACGTCGATCTTCGTCGCCGCGATCGTACCCCGCATGGTCTCCTCGGCCCTGACCGTCCACCCGGACATCCCCAGGCGGGCAACGATGGACCGGACTTCGTGGAGGTCGGCCCCGGCGTCGACGAGAGCGCCCAGCGCCATGTCCCCGGCGATCCCGGCGAAGCAGTGGAACCAGGCGATGGTCTGCGCCTGCTCAGCCATGACCATCGCCACTTCGGCCATCGCCACCACGCCACGCGCCGACGTCGAGGATGCGAGCCACCGCGCAGGCCGCCCCGAATCCGTTGTCGATGCCCACCACGGTGATGCCGGCGGCACAGCTGGCCAACATCGACAACAGGGCGGTGATGCCTTCGAGCGCGGCGCCGTGGCCCACGCTGGTGGGCACGGCCACCACGGGGGCGGCACTGATGCCCCCCACCACGCTGGCCAGGGCGCCGTCCATCCCGGCGATGACCACCA
>JAUJLZ010000235.1 GCA_030447125.1 Acidimicrobiales bacterium | reverse complement strand
CCGATCTCGGCTCCGAACTGGAGGAGGCGGCATGGTGGACCCCGACCTGGCTCGACGACGTGCTCAATGCCATCCCGCTGTCGTTCGAAGCTGCCACCCAGCGCTGGCGCACGCTGTACCGCTCGGCCGCCAGCCAGTTCGACACCCAGAACGCCGTCATAAGAAACGTGGCCGCTCCTGCCGCCGACAAGAAGGCGGCCAAGGCACTCCGTCGGCAGGCTGAGACCCAGCTCGACCTCCTCACCGCCGACGTGGATACCGCCAGCCGGTCCGACTTCTACAGCTACCGCTACTACGCCAGTGAAGGGTTCCTTCCCGGCTACAGCTTCCCCCGCCTGCCGCTGTCGGCCTTCGTCCCCGGCCAGCGGGGACGGGCCATCGACGGCGAGTTCGTCTCCCGCCCCCGCTTCCTCGCCATCTCAGAGTTCGGGCCTCAGAGCCTCGTCTACCACGAGGGCTCCCGCTATCAGATCAACCGGGTGATCCTGCCGGTGAGCGAGACCCTCGACGCCTCGGGCGAGCCCCTCCTCACCAGCGAGGTAAAGCGCTGCGGCGCCTGCGGTTACCTTCACCCCCTCGACGACGCCACCGCTCCCGACCTGTGCCAGCGTTGCGCCACGCCGCTGCCACCGTCGCGACGGGGGATGTTCCGCATGCAGAACGTGGCCACCCGCCGCCGCGACCGCATCAACTCCGATGAGGAGGAGCGCCAGCGTCAGGGGTTCGAGCTCGAGACCGGGGTTCGCTTCGCACGTCGCGAGGGCCGGTGGTCGATGCGCACCGCCGAGGTCAGCGCCGGCGACGACGTCGTGGCCACCTTGACCTACGCCGACACCGCCACCTTGTGGCGTGCCAACCTCGGGCGCCGGCGGCGGGCCAACGCCGACCAGCTCGGCTTCATGCTCGACGTCGACCGGGGCTACTGGGCCAAGGAGAGCGACGACGAGTCCGACGGCGACGCCGATGCCATCGGGCCCCGGCGCCAGCGGGTGATCCCCTACGTCGAAGACACTCGCAACACCCTGCTGATCCAGCCCGCCGGGCCCCTCGGCGCCGAGGTCATGGCTTCACTACAGGCCGCCCTCAAGCACGCCATCCAGGTGAGCTTCCAGCTCGAGGACGACGAGCTGGCGGCTGAGCCTCTCCCCAGCGCCGATGACCGCAGGCTGCTGCTGTTCTTCGAGTCAGCCGAAGGCGGCGCCGGAGTGCTGCGCCGGCTGGTGGAGGAGCCCGATGCCCTGGCCCGGGTGGCCCGCAAGGCCCTCGAACTGTGCCACGTCGACCTCGAGACCGGCCGCGACCTGGGCGGGCCTCCCGTGGCTGCGGCCGGCGGTGGAGCGGGGGAGGGTTGCGAGGCGGCGTGCTACGACTGCCTCTTGAGCTACCGCAACCAGCTCGACCACCAACTGCTGGACCGGGCCGCCGTACGTCCTGTGCTGGAGCTCCTCCGCAGCGCCACGGTGACCGTCGGGGCGGGAGCGGCGACTCACGCCGAGCACATCGAGGGCCTCAAGCGTGCCGCAGACTCCGACCTGGAGCGCCAGTGGATCGACTACCTCCACAACAAGCGCCTGCGCCTGCCCGACCAGGCCCAGCACCTGGTGGCCGAGGCTGGTACCCGCCCGGACTTCGTCTACGCCGAGCAGTCTGTGGCGGTCTACATCGACGGGCCGCATCACCGATACCCGGCCCGGGCCGTCCGCGACGCAGTCAAGACCGACGCCATGCGGGACCTGGGGTGGCGCGTCGTGCGCTTCAGCGATCAGGACGATTGGGCCGACATCGTCGGAGACCATCCCAGCGTCTTCGGCGAGCCCACGCCATGACTTACTCGGTCGGCTCGCTCGTGCGGGCCCGCGGTCGGGAATGGGTGGTGCTGCCCGGCTCGGCCGACGACCTGGTCAGGGTCAGGCCCCTCGGCGGCACCGAGGCCGAGGTCACCGGCATCCTTTCCGCCTTGGAGCCGGTGGAGCCGGCCTCCTTCGCTCCGCCTGATGCCAGCTTTCCCGGCGACGATCACTCGGCCCGACTGCTGCGCGATGCCCTTCGCCTGGGCTTTCGTTCCAGCGCCGGACCGATTCGCTGTGCGGGGCGCATTGCCGTCGAGCCCCGTCCCTACCAGCTCGTGCCGCTGCTGATGGCCCTGAAGCTCGACCCCGTGCGCCTCCTTATCGCCGACGACGTGGGCATCGGGAAGACCGTCGAGGCGGCGCTGATCGCCGCCGAGCTGCTCGAACAGGGTGACGCACGGCGCCTAGCCGTGCTGTGCCCGCCGCACCTGGCCGAGCAATGGCAACGGGAGCTGGCCGAGAAGTTCCACCTCGACGCTGAGCTGGTTCTGGCCTCCACCGCCGCCCGCCTGGAGCGCAACCTGGGGCCCGGTCGCACCATCTTCGACGCCCACCCCCACGTGGTCGTCTCGACCGATTTCATAAAGTCCGACCAACGCCGCCACGACTTCCTCCGCACCTGTCCCGAATTGGTCATCGTCGACGAAGCCCACACCTGCGCCGACGACGGTGCCGGCCCGGGCGGCCGGGGCCGCGGCCGCCACCAGCGCCACGAGCTGGTTGCCGGGCTGGCCGCCGACCCTTCCCGCCACCTCATCCTCGTCACCGCCACCCCGCACTCGGGCAAGGAGGGGGCATTCCGCTCCCTGCTGGCCCTCGTCGACCCCACGTTCGCTGAGCTGCCCGACGATCTCGGTGGCGACGCCAACCGGCGCCACCGTGAACGCCTGGCTGCCCATCTGGTGCAGCGGCGCCGGGTCGACATCCGCGCCTACCTCGACACTGAGACGCCATTCCCGACCCGCCTGGAGCGCGAGGAGACCTACCGGCTCACGCCGGAGTACCGGACATTGTTCGAGCGGGCCCTGGCCTGGGCCCGGGAGACCGTGCGTGACCCCGACGGTGGCCAGCATCGCCAGCGGGTGCGCTGGTGGTCGGCGTTGGCCCTGTTGCGGGCGCTGGCATCAAGCCCAGCTGCCGCCGCCGCCACGCTGCGGGCCCGGGCCGCCCCGGCCGATACCTCAACCGCGGCTGAGGCCGACGACGTAGGCCGGCGCACCGTGCTCGACCAGGGTGACGACGAGGAGTCGGAGAGCCCCGACGTCGTGCCCGGCAGCGACTCTGGGCCCGCAGGCGACGACCTGCCAGAAGACGATGCCGCCCGTAACCGGCGCCAGCTCCGCGAGATGGCTCGAACGGCCGACGCCCTGGGCGGCGCCGGCGACGCCAAGCTTGTCCAGGCTGCCCGCCTCATTGCCACGTTGGTGGCCGGTGGTAACCGCCCCATCGTCTTCTGTCGCTTTATCGACACCGCCGAGTATCTGGCTTCGGAACTGCGTGCCCGCCTGCCGCGCGGTACCGAGGTGGCGGCCGTCACCGGCACGCTGGCACCGGCGGAGCGAGAGGCCCGGATCGCCGAGTTGGCTCAGCATCCACGGCGGGTGCTGGTAGCCACCGACTGCCTGAGCGAGGGCATCAACCTCCAGGACTACTTCGACGCCGTATTCCACTACGACCTGCCGTGGAACCCCACGCGCCTGGAGCA
>JAUJLZ010000234.1:167-3588 GCA_030447125.1 Acidimicrobiales bacterium | reverse complement strand
CATGGTGGGCAACGGGCTCTCATCACGGGTGGACCGATCTCAGGGGGTCAGGCCAACGACCCCCGACGCCAGCGGGCCGCGGAAAACCGCACACGCCAGCCCGCTGGTCGACGGCGACGACCTCCCGACCGGCGTTCATCCACGCCCTCGCCTGGACGTGACGGCTGCCCTCGGCTTCGTTCGCCCACCAGGCGGCGTGCCGGATCGCCGACGTGGGGAGCGAGCCGACGAGGCGTTCGATGTCCGCGAAGGTCATCTCGACGGGCCCGTCGCCGGCGCGGCACAGGTGCTCGAACAGCGGGTCGTACTTGGCCACGTCGACCAGCATGCCGCCTCTACTGTGGATGGATGCGCGACCAGTTCGGCTACGTCGCCGAGTGTGACCTGGACCTCATGCTCGTTCTCGACGCCCACGTCGGCGGGCCCCTGTGCGAAGCGGTGCTCGCCGCCGCCGGCGCCATCCACACCGGCGCGGTCACGGCCCGGCGGTCGACGCTGCGGTGCGCTGGCACGCGGGAGACCGACGTCGAGCTCTCGTGGGATGGCGGCGTGGTCTTCGTCGAGGACAAGGTCGATGCCAGCTTCACACCCGGCCAGCCCGGCTCGTACCGGCAGGAGGTGGACGAGCGCCGCAAGACAGGCGACGCCTGGTCGGTGCTGATCTGCCCGGACCGGCTAAAGGCCCGCTACCTGGCGGAGGCCGGCGACCACTTCTGCGCGGTGGTCACCTGTCTGGAGCTGGCGGAGTCAGACAGGCGGGGACTGGCTCGTGAGTGCCGTTCCCACCCGAATGCCGAGAGCGGAGCGGAGGAGCCCCGCGCCCAGGCACGCGCCGACGCCCTCTCCCGCGCGGATGCGCAGGTCGAGCAGCGGTTCGAGCCCGAGATGCTCGAGCACGCTCCCGTGCGCGGCCTCCCGGCTGCGCTGGCCGGCGACCAAGTGCGCAGCCACCGCCGGCTCCAGCCGCGTGGCGATGACGGCGGCGACCGAGGTGGCAAGCCCGTCCAGCACGACAGCCGCCCCGCCGCCGGCGGCGCCTAGAGTGACGCCCGCCAGCACCGCGAACTCGGGGCCTCCGAGCGCCCTCAGCGCGACCCGAGGATCCCCGAGCTCGTCTCCATAGAGCCGGCGGACACGGCAGAGGGCGGTGGCGACGGTGCTGAGCTTGCGGTCGATCATGGCCGTGTCAGCGCCCGCCCCCAGTCCCACCACGGCGGCGGGATCGAGCCCGAGCAGCGCCGCGGACAAGGCTGCGGCGACGGTCGTGTTGCCCACTCCGACCTCGCCCAGGGCAAGCAGGCCGTCGGCTGCGGCGTCTGCACCGAGCCGCTGCCCCGCGCCGAGCAGCTCCTCGACATCCTCCTCGTCCAGCCCGTACGTGCCGACAAGGTCGCCGCGGGGCCGTCGGGGCCGGGCCGAGACGGCGCCGGCCACCGGCTGCTCGCCCACCCCGGCGTCCACCACGATGGCCTCGAGCCCGGCGATGTGCGCCGCCACCACCCCCAAAGCCTGGCCCGCGACGGCGGCCGACAGCACGTCGGAGGTGACGTGCTGGCCGTAGGCGGAGACGCCGTGGGCCCAGACCGGGTGGTCGGCGCCCACGAGCACCAGCCGACCGCCAGGCGCCTCGCCACAGCCGAGGGCCAGCAGCCGGTCGACGGCGCGGTCGAGCGCGCCGAGCGATCCCGGAGTCGTCAGCAGCCTGTCCGCCGCGTCGCGCACGACCACGACCGCATGCTGATCGGGCGCCCGCAGATGCGAGGGCGGTGCGGGCGGCCCGGCTTCGTCCTCATCCGGCCACCGCTCCTCCACCACGACCGCGGCCAGCGGAGCGCGCCGGGACCAGCCAGCGCGCTCGAGCCCCGGCGAGGGTGGGCGTTCGTCGGGCCAGCCGAGACAGAGCCAGCCCAGCGTCGTCACCCCGTGGGGCAGGTGCACCAGCCCAGCCAGCTCGGCCGGCGGGAAGAGCGTCACCCAGCCCACGCCGAGGCCTTCGCCCCGGGCGGCGAGCCACAGGTTCTCGATGGCGCAGGCGCAGGACCAGAGGTCGGCGTCGGGGAAGCTGGCGCGACCGAGAACGCCAGCCGCCGGGGTTCGTCGGTCGCAGCACACCACGATGCCGAGGGGCGCCTCCCGGATGCCCTCGAGCTGCAGGTCCAGCAGCCGGCGAGCCGAGTCGGGGGCCAACTGCGCCGCCTGGGCGAGGCGCTCCCGGTCGGCGAGCAGCGCGGCCCGCTGGCGGGTCGTCGGATCGCGAACGAGGACGAAGCGCCAGGGCTGGCTGTGGCCCACCGAGGGGGCCATGTGGGCCGCTGACAGCACCCGCGTGAGGACGTCGCCAGGGACGGGGTCGGGGCGGAACCGCCGGACGTCTCGCCGAGCGGCGAAGACCGCGTGCAGCGCGTCGCGCTGCTCCGGGGGCAAGGCCCATGCCTGAGCATCGTGCGCCCGCTCACGCGCGGACGTGGTGTCGCCGATGAGGGGAACCGGACGTGGCCACACCCGGCTCACTGTAGGGACCGGCGACGAGGCCACCTGCTCGGGAAAGCCAGCGGCGAACTGTGAAAATCACGGCCGTCGTACGCTCATATGGCTCCAACCCTCGATCTCCTCCCGTCGATCTCCTCCCGTTGCCGAGCCTCTCGAGAAGTGAAGGGGGTGGGACGCGTTGGGCATGGCCAATGCGTTACTCATGAGCGGGCCGCGCCGGCAACGCAACGACTTGGCCGGCTCTATCGGGCCGGGGCGTTCTCCTGGCTGAGAAACACCACCCTGGCCGCGAGAGCGACCAAGTCGGCCCGGAGCTGGCGGATGTCGGCGTTTCGGGCAGCGAGCTTAGCCTCCGCGTCGGCCAACGCCTCCCCCAGCAGCCCGATCTCGCCCTCGCCTGGCGGCTTCGTCGGCTTGGCCGAGGCTACGACCGCAGCCCGGAAGTCCCGCAAGACCCGGTCGCCCGGCCCGCCGTGCGGCGGCTGACCCTGCCTCGGCGACCAGGGCGGTCACCGTGTGGGACCCCTGGCTCCGGATCGGCGTGCCGGCGAGGATCCTGGCCGCCGCCGCCCGCAGGAGCCGTTCGCTCTCGTCGTTCACGTTCACCCTTTCCGTCCTTTGCGGACGGCGTCGATAGCGACTTTGAGCCGGTCCCGCTGGTCGGCGAGGTGGCGGCGCTGCAGCGGAGGCAGACCCCGCAAGCGCCGTCCGCCCCGACCCGTGTGAGCCGCTCCTCCCAGCCGGGGAGATGCTGCTCGCCGATGCGGAGTTGTGGCACCGCTCGGGCTGGCAGCGGCGGACCACCGGAGCGGTCGTGGCGGACCGGTCCTGGTCGCGGAGGCACAGGGCCACGTCGGGGTCGAAGAAGCAGTCCTTCTGGCCGAGAGCTTCTTCTCCACCTTGCAGCGCGAGCTGCTCGACGAGCACCGCT
>JAUJLZ010000234.1:0-157 GCA_030447125.1 Acidimicrobiales bacterium | reverse complement strand
TCGGTGACCTCAGCCCCATTGACTACGAAGCCCGCTTCACTCCCGCCGCTGCTGGGGCATGATCACCACAACCAACCCGTCCGGTGAACCGGGGGAAGCTCAGGGTCACGTACTCGGCGCTCGAAGGGTAGATAGTCACTGGCTCGGGGCCGTTTTC
>JAUJLZ010000233.1 GCA_030447125.1 Acidimicrobiales bacterium | reverse complement strand
CGCGCTCCTGCGCCTCGGTGAGCACGGGCTCGTTGCGGGCGATGCACTCGGCGGCATGGCGCTCGAGCTGATCGTCGACGAGCCGGCAGGCGAGCATCACTTCGTCGTCGTGCTCGAATCGACGCCGCCCGCCTCGCTGGGCCGCGTCGGTGGCAGCGGCGAGGTCGGCGGCCACCGCTGCGCGCATGGTCCGCACGACGGCCTCGTCGGGGACGGCGCCGTGGGTCACGCTCGTGCCACCTGGACGGCCGGAGCCTTCCTCGGCACCCGCTCGCTGGAAGGAGTGAGGCACTCCAGCATGGATCGCATGGCGCGCAGCAGGGAGGAGCGCTCGACGCCCCGGGTGCGACGGCTCCCGTAGAGAGCGGCGACCGTGCGCGGGTCGCGAGGGATGACGCCGAGGACGCCCACCCCGGTAGCCCGCTCGACCTCCCGTGGCGGGTACGGCGATGCGTCGGTCAGAGCGAGCAGGAGGCGGTCGCTGACGACCCCTTGCAGGCTGGCCAGTCGAGACCGGAGGTGGTCGACGCCGGCCAGGTCGGCCTGCAGCACGACCAGGGTCACGTCGGCCGTGACCATCATGGCGCCCGCAGGGGACTCCGGCGACCACCGGCCGCAGTCAACGACACCCGGGCTCCCGACCTCGGCGATGGCGGCGGACAGCCGCCGGCCCAGCGTCGTGACCGCTGCGGAGGCTTGCTCGGGGGCGGTGGGGGCCAGCAATGCCCGGCCTCCACACGGCAGCGGCCGGGCGTGATCGGCCAAGGAGATGGGCCGGCCGGGGTGGCGGGCGGCGGCGGCCAGGCTGGCCATCCCCGGCTCGAAGGGAACACCGAGTCGGGCCGCCAGATCGCCGCCCGCCGGGTCTGCCTCCACGAGCAGCGGGGTGCCGCCGGGGCCGGCCGACCAGGCGGCACAGGCGGCCAGCGCGGCCGTCGTGGCGCCGGGCGAGTGCTTCACCGAGCAGACGGCGACAGTCGTCACCGGGGTGCCAACACGAGGGTCAGGCGACCCTGGGCGCCGCCGACGCTCAGGGCTGCGGCATCCTCAGGCGTAACGGCAAGAGAGACAGCCACGCCGCCTCCACTGTCGGGCTGGTCCTCGACGGCGACGACCGTCGCCGGCGTGGAGGGGACCGCTTCGCCCCCGGGGTCGTCGCCCTCGGTGGCGTCTGTCGGCACGAGGACGGCGATGACGCGGTCGCCTCGCCGGAGGTCGAGGGGGAAGGCGCCGGGGGGCAGGACGGCGCCGACAACCGCCTCACCCGACGGAGCGGGGGGCACGTCAGCGACCTGCTGGTCAGCGAGGAGGCTTCCGGCCACGAGATCGACGGCGGCCACACGCCCGACGACCTCGTCGCGCTGATCGGCTTCGACGACCGCCTGGGCTGCATCGACCGCCACCTGGGACTCGCCCAGGTGGGCGAGCTCGATGACCTGGCCCGCCGCCACCGGCTCGACCACGGTCAACACGGCCTGGCGGTCGCCCAGGCCGGCGTAGAGCAGGGCCGCCACCAGCGCGCTGGCGGCCATCAGCAAGACACCACCGAGGACCCGAGCCCGATTCCGATCGAGGAGGGGACCGCCGTTCGGTGCCGGCGGCGCTGTCCGGCGGTCGCCGTTGCTGGTCGTCGGCGGCCGGAGGATCTTGGTCGAAGTCACGCTGGCTCCCTCGCTACTGGTTGACGGCCTGGATCTCAGCGACCCGCACGGGGAACGAGGTCGAGCGGCGGCTGGTGCCGAGGGAGCCACCACCGGCGGCGCCGTCGGCGTCCCAGGCGACCTCCCACACCGTCGTGGCGGTGACCGTGAAGGCTCCGCCGGGGGCGGAGGCTGAGCTGCGGCGGTAGGTGTACTGGCAGGCGGCCTCGGTGGGCGGCGATCCGACCTGGTAGGGGGTCCCGGGCCCGGGGCAGGTGAGGATGTCGCCGTTGCCCATGTCCCACTCGACGCTGACCGGCCGAGCGGCGACGGTGGCGGTGACACCCCCAGCCGACGCCGAAGCCGTCACCGGCTGCCACTGGCTCGGATCGATCCACAGCAGGGTCGGGAGGTTGACGACCTGGTTCCGGTCGGCGGCAGGGCTCAGGTGCACGGCCGGCTCGGGGACGGCGACCCGGTCTCGTGCCCGCCGAGCGAGGACCAGAGGATCGACGGGTTCCCGGTCGGGGACCCACACGACGGTCCCCCTCGACTGGCCCTGCTCGTCGGTGCAGACCTTGCGGTACCACTTCCCTGGGCCCTCGCCCTGCTTGGCTCTCGACCACCCGCTTTCGGCGAACCCCTGGGCGGCGGCCGCGTCGTTCCCAGTGAGGACGCTGTAGGAACAGTCGCTCGCTGCCCCGCCCCGCTTCCTGCTCGAAGTCCCTGCGCCGGTGCTCACACCTGGCACCTCGACGTCTTCCTCAGCCTCGCCGCCGACGGAGCTGCCGTCGTTCCAGGCATCGGCCGTTCCGTCGGCCAGCGCCGGCGTAGCGGTGACCAGGAGAGCCGAAGCGAAGAGGGCACCGGCGGTCCCGGCGATCAGGAGGCTTCGCACCCGTCGCCCTCCCTGGTGATGTCGCGCACCTTCCAGACGGCGCCGTCGAGGACGAGCTCGGCGGTGATCTTGTGGCGGACGCCGCTGGAGGTGTCCTTGCGCTCGCCCGACTCGGCGTCGTAGACGCCAGTCGAGTCCGCGTAGCAGTCGCTGACCAGGGCCGTCCCGCCCTTGACGCTCACCACCCTCGGGGCCAGGTCGAGCGTCCCCCGGATCACCTCGCCGCTCGACCGGCGGGCGAGGAAGCTCCGCTGCAGGCGCTCGAGCTGGGGGTTCACAGCATGTTCAGCGAGGACGGGGTTGGAAGGGTCCATGGGATCCGCCGCTTCGAGGTAGGCGTCCCAGAAGTCGCGATAGGCGGCCTCGACCGCCTCGTCCTCGGGCGGGCTGGTCGACGACGTGGTCGGCGCCGGCGGAGTCGTCGTCGGAGCAGTTCGTGCAGCCGAAGCACCGCCGGGGTCATCGCCGAGGGCGCAGGCCGCAAACGTGAGAGCGAGCGCGAGCAGCCCCGGTCCGTGCACGTGGGGCCGGAGGAGCCTCCGGCTCGGGTTGCCCATGGTCGCCGCCTCCTCGCTCTTCCTCCCACCTCTGTGCAGGCGAATGGCGAGAACGCGACAAGCGCTGGGAGAGACGGCGTCGGAGACGCGGGTTCCGGGCCGAAGATCACCACCGGTCCTCCCTGCGACTCCTCCAGACGAGTCGCAGACTGTGTCTCGAAGCGGTGGTGCGATCAATCTGCGCCTCTGGGGGTTGAGGCCGCTGGTGTGGTGGTTCGGCCGCGGATAGTAGCGAAGGGAACCCACCCCAAGTCAAGGGTTAATTCCGCGCCCCATGGTGAGCCCCTTGCGCCTCCTTCGTGGCCCGCGACCTTCTTGTGCTGATGGGTTGCTGAGGTGCTGCTGACAGATCAGCGGGCGGTGCTTCAGCCGGGTCTAGTTGCTCGGTGAGGGCGTGCTGAGGATTCCGCTGAGGGGCTTTCTCGACGCTGTGCCGAACGGCCACGACCGGTGGCCCGACGGAAGGAGTCTCCGTGCGCAAAGACCTGTTCGACACCCTCGACCGCGATTGGGCGGCCTTCGAATGCTCCCGTACCGG
>JAUJLZ010000034.1 GCA_030447125.1 Acidimicrobiales bacterium | reverse complement strand
AAGACCTCAGGCAGGGTGAGCAGCGACGGCCCGGTGTCGAACGTGAAGCCGTCGAGCGTACGAGTGGCCAGCTTTCCCCCCAGCACGGTGTTGCGCTCGAACAGCACCACGTCGTGGCCGGCCACGGCCAGGCGTAGAGCGGCGGCCATGCCCCCCACCCCGCCACCGACGACAGCGACGTCAGCCACGGCTGCCATAGGTCGCTGTCCGCCGGCGAAGGGGTTGCGCCCCCCGCCAGGCCAGGGTGGCCAGACCGAGCATGGCGGCGCCGCCCACCAGGCCCACCACCGGGTCGCCGAAGAAGACCACGAAGGCCAGGGCCTCGGACAGCCCCCACCAGGTGTAGAGGGCCAGCAGGGGCAGGCTGCGCCCGGGGAGGGGGAGCAGGCGTTCGAGGACCACCATGACCACCGCCGACGAGGCAAGCCAGCCGGCGTAGTTCGACAGGGGGATGCCCCGCCAGGGCCCGTCCGCCGCCCACAGCCAGTAGCCCGACGCCACCATCTGGGGGTCGAGCATGAGGTCCCAGGCCGTGAGCGCCACCGCCCCCAGCGCCACCCGGGCCCAGCCGGGGCTGACCAGGCGGGCGGCCACCTCCCGGGCGGGCACGGCCATGGCGAACCAGGCCAGGGGCACGATCACGGGCACGCCGGCGATCTGGGGGACGAGGGCAGGGGTGTAGTCGTAGGCCCCAAAGGGCCAGCCGGTGGTGTGGCCCACGAACTCCAATGCCAGGGTTGCGGCCACGACCAGGCCGGCGGCCACCGCCACCTGCCGGGGCGCCCACACGTCGGCGGCCAGGGCGCAGGTGGCGACGAAGAAGGCGACGACCACCACCGTGGTGAGCAGGCGGTCGTCGTCGACGAAGGGGATGGGGGCCTGGGCCAGGGCCATGAGGGCGCCAGCGACCAGGCCGGCGGCGAGGGCAGGCGAGGCGGGCCGGCTCAGGCGTCCACGGATGGAGTGGGGCTGCGGGTTCACTTCCGGGGAAAGTGTTCGATGACCGCCCGATGTCCCGGGGCCCGGGCGAGCCGCCCGTCACAGGTGACCAGCGGTGCCTTCAGAAACTCGCTCAGGGCAACGTAGGCGGCGTCGTAGGCGCTGACGTTGGGGCCCAACTCCCACATGCGCTCGATCAGGCCAGCGTGGGGGTAGCGCTCGACGGCGAGAGCCGCGAGTGGGCGGCGGGCGTCGACCGCGCGCTCGGTGATGATCTCACCCTGCGCTTCCAGACGTCGCAGACCGAGCCGCGACGCGCACGGCGTGGCCGAGGAGGTAGTCGGAGAGCGACTGGCCGTTGGCCGCGGCCCGGGCCTTGAGCTCGGCGTGGACGTCGTCGGGGACGTTGCGGATCTGGATGATCTTGGCCACAGGGGCCAGGGTACACACCTACTCTGCATGCAATCCGACAGGGAAGTCAGCTGCCCTCTCGATGCCGCTGGCGGATCGCCCGCATGCCCCGGCCGATGTCGAGCAGGTGGTGGTTGCCTTCGTGCACGGCCCGCCGGGCGGTGAACAGCACCGAGCGTCGCTGGCCCCGGCGGACGTGGCACCGCTGCCAGTCCTCGGCGGCCACCCCCTCGAAGGTGGCGGCCAGGGCCTCGGCGTGGGCGGCGATGGCGTCGGCCGTCGCCGCCGGGTCCGCCTCGTTGAAACGACCGGCCTCGACGGCCTCGTCGGGCGTGGGGGCCTCGATGACGGGAGCGTCCTCCACCAGGGAGCGACGGACCCACTCGTCGTACCATCGGAACACCTCGCCCACGTGGCCGGCGTACTCCAGGGCCGACCACACCCCCACCTGGGGGCGCGCCCGCAGCAAGGCGTCGCCGTCCTCGCCGGGCAGGAAGCGGGTGAGGGGGGCACGGTAGCGGCGGCCGTACCCCCGCAGGGCGGCTACGGCGTCGGCCATGGTCACCGCCTCGTCGACGAACCCGCACGCCTCGCAGTCGTTGGTGAGTGTCATCCCATGGCCTCCGTTCGTCGTCCACCGGCGGCCAGGCGCCCCACGGTCAGCGCCTTGCGCCAGGTGGGTACCCGGGCCCGGCGGGAGAACACGTCACCGCCCTGGGCCTCGATGCGCTCGAGGATCCCGGCGTAGAGGATGCGCGCCGCCCGGATGCCCCTGACCGACGAGGGCGGCAGCAGGGCCAGGCCGATGTCGGCCGATCGGTACAGGGCCCGGCAGCGCTCGATCTCGAAGGCCATGACCGCACGCCACTGCGGTGTGGCCCGGCGCAGCCACGGGTCGGCCCCGAAGCGACGCAGGTCCTCCTGGGGCACGTAGACCCGCCCCCGGTCGAGGTCCTCGTTCACGTCGCGCAGGAAGTTGGTGAGCTGGAAGGCGTTGCCCAGGTCCTGGGCGTGGGCGGTGGCCGCCGGCGAGGTGGGCTCGAGGATGGGCAGCATCATCTCACCGATGACCGCGGCGGAGCCGTCCATGTAGACGAGCAGATCCTCCCAGGTCTCGTAGGCGGACACGGTGAGGTCCATGGTCATCGAGCGCAGGAAGCGCCGGAAGCAGTCGGGGTCGATGCCAAAGGCCCGCACGGTGTGGACCACGGCCTTGAGCACGTCGTCGTCGGAGTCACCCGCCTCGAGGTCGACGAAGAAGCGGTCCCCGAAGTCGGCCAGGGCCTTGGCCCGCACGTCGGTGGGAGTCGAAGAGCCGAGGTCGTCCACGATGTCGTCGGCGTAGCGGCAGAAGCCGTAGAGGGCCCAGACGTGGTGGCGCTTGACCCGGGGCAGGGCCTTGGTCGACCAGTAGTAGGTGGTGCCGTAGCGCCGGTTGAGAGTGCGGCAGCGGGCGTAGCTCTGCTCCAGGGTGACGGAGCTCATCGCCGTACCGACCGGGCGTGCTCCTCCACCCGCTCCGCAGCCAGGCGGCCCGACACCAACACGGTGGGCACGCCCACGCCGGGGACGGTGCCCGAACCCACGAAGACCAGGCCGGGCGCCCGCTTGTCGACGTTGTTGGGCCGGAAGGGCCCGGTCTGGAGGAAGCGGTGCGACAGGGCGAAGGGGGTGCCCCGCTCCATGCCCTGGCGCTCCCAGTCGAGGGGGTCGACGAAGGCCTCCACCTCCACCTCACTGGGGTAGCCCAGCGCCGCCACGCGAGCGGCCAGCGAGTCGCGCACCCGGTCGCGCTCCGCAGTCCAGTCGATGCGGCCGTCGAGGTTGGGCGTGGGCTCGAGCACGTAGAGCGTGGAGCAGCCGTCGGGGGCCAGCGACGGGTCGTCCATGGAGTGCAGGGTGACCAGGATGGACGGGTCGGGCATGCGCACGCCGTCGTGCAGGATGGCCTTGAAGGCGTCGTCCCAGGCGGCGCCGAAGTGGATGTTGTGGTGGGCGGCCTCGGCCGGGGGCAGGCCCTTGACCCCGGCGTGCCAGACCACGCACGAAGGCGAGTAGTGGCCCCGGCGGGCCGTGCGGGGGGCGTCGAGGCCCCCCAGCAGGGTGCGGTAGGCCACGGGCAGGTCGGGGTTGGCCACCACCGCGTCGGCCCGGATGGTCTCGCCCGACTCCAGGCGCACGCCGGTGACGTCGCCCGTGGTGCCGTGGCGGCGCAGGATGGTCTCCACCGCGGCGCCGTAGCGCAGCTCCCCCCCGGCCTCTTCGATGGCTGCGGCCAGGGCCCGGCACATGGCGTGCATGCCCCCGGTGGGGAAGTAGACGCCCTCCACCGAGTCCATGTAGGTGATGACGCAGTAGAGGGCCAGGGCCTCGTAGGGGGCCAGGCCGGCGTACATGGACTGGAAGCTGAAGATGCGCTGGAGGCGCTCGTCGTCGAAGTAGCCGGCCACGGCCTTGGCCATGCGGCGGAAGCCGCCCATGCGCACCAGGTCGACGGTGGGCCGCAGCGGATGGGTGAGGTCGAGGGGCGAGTCGAAGTTGCGGGCGATGAAGTGGGGCATCTCCAGGCGGTAGAGCTCGCCCAGCCAGTCGCAGAAGCGCCCGAAGGCGGCGGCCTGGGTGGGGCCGCACACCTCCTCGATCTCGGTGGTCATGCGCTCGCGCCCGTGCCACACCCGCAGCACCGAGCCGTCGGCGTAGCAGGCCCGGTACATGGGGTCGACGGGGCGGATGTCGACGTGGTCGGCCATGGCGCTGCCCGCAGCGGTGAAGCACTCCTCCACCAGGCCGGGCATGGTGAGCACCGTGGCCCCGGTGTCGAAGCGGTAGCCGCCCATCTCCAGCAGGCCCACCCGCCCCCCGGGCTGGTCGCCCCGCTCCAGCACCACGACGTCGTGGCCCTTGCCGACCAGGTGGCAGGCGGCCGACAGCCCCCCCAGCCCCGCTCCGATGACGACGACCCGCATGGCTGTCCTTCCCCGTCCCGACTCTCGTCCCGATCAGCGGTCGCGCCAGGCCACGTAGGCGGCCAGCTCGGTGAGGGCCACCTTGGCCTCCTCGGCCAGGGGTGTCCGCTTGAGGGCGTCGACCGCCTGGTCGGCCAGGCGCTCGATGGTGCGCTCGATCTCGTCGCGGGCGCCGGTGCCCACCAGCACCTCCTGCACCTCCGCCACCTCGAGGGCGGTGAGGTGGGGGTCACCGGTGCGCAGCAGGCACCGGGCGCCGGCGCCGGTGGCTCGCTGGGAGGCGATGGCCAACAGCGGCGTGGGCTTGCCCTCCCGCAGGTCGTCGCCCACCGGCTTGCCCGTGGCCGAGGAGTCCCCAAAGGCGCCCAGGAGGTCGTCCCGCAGCTGGAAGGCGTCGCCCAACGGCTGGCCGTAGGCCGACAGGGGCTCGGCCAGCTCGTCGAGTCGACCGGCCAGGGCCGCACCCACGTGCAGTGGGCGCTCCACGGTGTACTTGCCCGACTTGTAGGAGCTGATGCGCCGGGCGGTGGCCAGGCTGGCCCTGCCCCGGACGGTGCCCAACACGTCGAGGTACTGGCCGATGTTGAGCTCGATGCGCAACTCGTCGTAGACGGCCCGGGCGTCTCGGGGCGCGGCGGCGGTCAGCACGTCGGCGTAGACGAAGGCCAGGTCGCCGACCAGGATGGCCACCCCCTCGCCGAAGCGCCGGGGCTCCCCCCGCCACCCCTCTCGGGCATGGCGCTCGGCGTAGACGACGTGGGCGGTGGGACGGCCCCGGCGCTGGTCGGAGCCGTCCATGACGTCGTCGTGCACCAGGGCGAAGGCGTGCAGGAGCTCGAAGGCGGCGCCCACGTCGACCACCAGCGGATCAGCGGGGTCGCCTCCCGCGCCGACGTAGGCCCAGTGGCAGAAGGCCGGGCGCAGGCGCTTGCCGCCAGCTTCGACCAGGCCGGCCAGGCACTCGATCAGGTCGCCCAGGTCGGGGTCGACCGCCGACCACCGGACCTTCTCGGCGTCGAGCAGCTTGGCCACGCGCCCTTCCACCCGCACGGCGATGTCGAGCAGGCTGGAGGGAGCAGCGGCGCCGGGAGGCTCGGCCGGAGGGGTGATCGGGTCATGGTAGGCGGACCCGGCGAGGTTCGACCCGGCGGTAGCGTGCGCCGGTGGACGTGGCCCTGCTCGGGTCGGTGGCGATGTGGGTGGCGTCGGCCGTCGCCCTCAGGGGTGTGGCCGCATCCGTCCGTCCGTCGTCGTCTCCGGTCAAGGCTTCTCGTGTCGGGCACATCAGATCGGTCACGGCTCGCGTGTTCAGGGGCGGCGCTTCGACCTCTCCTCGTGTGCTCGCGGCCATGGCCGTCCTGCTGACCGCAGCCGTGGCCTGCCTGGCCTGGGCCCTGGTCACCGGCGACTTCCGCCTCATCTACGTGGCCGAGGCCTCCTCCCGGGCCTCGTCGGCGCCCTACCGCCTGGCCGGGCTGTGGGGCGGGATGGCCGGGTCGTTGTTGTTCTGGACCTGGCTGCTCGCGCTGGTGGCGGTGGTGGCCGTGCGCTCGGTCCGTCGCTCCCGGCCCGACCTGGAGGCGCGGGTGGGAGCCGTGCTCGCCGCCCTGGCCGGTGCCTTCCTGGCCGTCGGACTGGCGTGGGCCGACCCCTTCGAGCGCCTAGCCGTCCCCGCCATCGACGGCGCCGGCCTCGCCCCCATCCTCGAACACCCGGCCATGCTCTACCACCCGCCCCTGCTGTACCTCGGCCTGGTCACCTGCGCCGTCCCCTTCGCCCTGGCCGTGGCCGGTCTGGCACGCCCTTCGGTCGGTGTGGACATGACCTGGTTGGCCCTCGTCCGGCGTTGGACGGGCATCGCCTGGCTGGTCCTCACCGTGGGCATGCTGGCCGGCGCCCACTGGGCCTACGTGGAGCTGGGCTGGGGCGGGTTCTGGGCGTGGGACCCGGTGGAGAACGCCGCCCTGCTCCCCTGGCTGGGCGCCACCGCCCTGGTGCACGCCGCCATGGTCGACGAGCACCGCTCACAGGTCCGCCCCTCCACCGTCGCCCTGGCCCTGGCCACGTTCGTGGCCGCCCTGGTGGGGACCCTGCTCACCCGCTCCGGCGCCGTCTCCTCGGTCCACGCCTTTGCCGAGGCCGTCGCCGTGGGACGAGCGCTGCTGACCCTGGTGGTCGCAGTGATCGTCGGCTCTGCCGTCCTGGTCTGGCAACGGCGCCCGCCTGGTGGACCCCAACCCTTCCGACAACCTTCGTCGGGTCGGATGGCCAGATCGCAAGTCCTGACCCTCAACGCCGTGGTGGTGCTCGGTGTCGCCGTGGTGGTGGCCTGGGGCACGCTCTTCCCCCTGGTGGCCGAGCTGGCCGGACGTCGCTCCTTTGCCGTCAGCGGTCGGTTCTTCGCCCTCCTCGTCGCCCCGCTCGCTCTGGCCGCCCTGGGCCTGGTGGGCCTGGCCCCGGTGCTGCGCTGGGGAGGGGGCGTGACCCCGGGGGGCCGGCACACGCTCCCCTGGGCCGGCGGGCTGGCCGCCGCCGCCCTGGTGACAGCCGTCCTCACCGGTCTCCGGGCCCCCTTCGCCCTGGCCGCCGTGCCCCTGGCCGCCTTCTCGGCGGTGCTGCTCGGGGCCGAGCTCGTCCGTCGGGTGCGGGCCCCGGGTCCACCACGAGCCCGGCGCCGGGCCGCCGGGGCGGTCCTGGCCCACCTCGGCGTGGTGGTGTTCCTAGCCGGCGTGGCCGGCTCGACGACCGGCCAGACGGCCACCGTGGTGCTGGCGTCGGGCGAGCAGACCGGCGTAGGCGGCTACGAGCTGCGCCACGACGGGGTGGCCCTGTCCGCCCCGTTCCCTTCTGGTGGCCCAAGCGCGGGCATCCCGGCCGGTTCCCGCACCCAGAACAAGGCCGGGAAGCGCCTCGTCACCCTGGACCTGGCCCTGAGCCGGGAAGACGACCTCGTGGCCATCCTGCACCCACAGCAGGCGGTGTACGAGGACCGGGGCCTGGTCCTGGCCGAGACGGCCCTGCGCTCCACCCCGGTTGACGACGTCCTGGTCGCCATCCGCCAGGTGGGCGAAGACGGCACCGCCGTGCTGGAGGTCTCGGTCCGACCCCTGGCCGTGTGGGTGTGGTGGGGCTGGGTCCTGGTCGCCGCCGGCGGGGCGGCGGCCCTGATCTCCGGTCGAGGTCGGGGCCCGACTGCGAAGCGCAACGCAGCGGGACGAGACGACGTGCGCATCAGAGACCGTCGCCGTCCTAGATTGAGCGTCACCGCGCCATCGCACTCGTGACAGGACAGTCGACGATGAGAAACTCCAGATCCACCACCTGGTCGACCCCGGAGCTACTGCATCGGCTGGCGGGGCCATCGCCAGCCACGGCCGCGACGAGGAGCACTGTCGCCGGCAACCGAACCGGAGTGGGTCTGGGCTCACGGTCGGTCGCGTGACCCGCCTCTCCTGGGACTTCACCGGCCCCGATCCCGCCCCCGGCGATCCGGCTGCCTACGCCCGGCTGTCCCGGGATCTGGCCGACACCGCCGAGGCCGCGGTGGCCGCCTACCGCCAGCTCCAGGGTCTGGCCACCGGCGTGGACGAGACCATCTGGGCCGGCTCCACCGCTGACGCCTTTGCCGAAGAGCTGGCCGAGCTTCCCCCGCAACTGGAGAAGCTGCAGCGCTCCTACGCCCTGGCCGCGGCGGCCATGGCCACCTACGGCCGGGTGCTGGAAGACTTGCAGTACCAAGCCGGCGCCGCCCTGGTCCGTCTGGAACAGGCCGTCGCCGAGGAGACCGAAGGGCGCCGGGCCCGGGACCAGGCCCTGGCCGATGCGGCGGCCGATCCCCTGGCCCTGGTCCCACCGGGGACCTCGGCACTGGACCGGGTGGTCGACGACGCCGGCGATCGGCTGCGCCGCGCCCGCACCGAGCTCGAGCGCATCGCCGAGGACCGCCGGGCGGCGGAGTCCAGAGCCGTGGCCGGCCTGCAGGCGGCCTCGGACGCCGGGATCGCCAATGACGCCTGGCACGAACGAGCCCTGGCCGCGGTGGGCTCCTGGGTGGACGACCACGCCGACATCCTCGAGGAGCTCTCCGGTGCCCTGCAGGTGGTGTCGGGCATCGCCGGGGTGTTGTCCTTTATCCCCGTGCTGGCGCCGGTCTTCGCCCCCATCGCCCTGGCCAGCGGGGCGGCCGCACTGGGCATCGACGCCGCCCTGGTGGCCACCGGCAACGGCGACTGGAAGTCCATCGCCCTCGACGCCGGCCTCATGGCCCTGCCGGGACTGGGCAAGCTGGCCCGCAGCGGCCTGGCTTCGGCCAGCACACGCGTCGCCAGCCGGGCCCGGCCCCCAGGGGGCTTCACCCCCGCCACCCGCCTGGCCCGGGCCAAGCCCCTGGCTACCCGTCGCCTGTGTGGCGATCCCATCGACGTGGCCAGCGGCGAGATGGTCATGAGCGAGACCGACGTGGAGCTGGCCGGAACCCTGGCCCTGATCCTCAGCAGAACCCACCTGTCGTCCTATCGAGAAGGGCGCTGGTTCGGCCCCTCCTGGGCCTCCACCTTGGACCAGCGCCTGGAGGTCGATGCCGAGGGCGTCTGCTACCTCGGCGCCGACGGGGTGGTGTTGGACTACCCCCACCCCGGTGAGCACCCCGTGCTTCCCCTCGAAGGGCCCCGCTGGCCCCTGGCCCGAGCCGAGGACGGCAGCTACAGCGTCACCGATCCCGAGCGGGGCCAGACCATGCACTTCGCTGCGGTTGGAGATGGCCCAGAAGCGGGCGACGTAGAAGCGCCCGACGCCAAAGCAGCCACGCTCCAGACCCTGGCCCTGCGCTCGATCAGCAATCGCCACGCCGAGCGCATCGACCTCGACTACGACGGCGAGGGGATCCTCACTGCTCTGCGCGGCGGCTACCACGTCGAGGTGCAGACCAGCCACGGACTCATCTCCGCCCTGAGGCTGCGAGACCCCGACTACGACGGCGGCATTCCGCTGGTGTCCTACCACTACGACGAGCAGTCCCACCTGCGGGAGGTGGTCAACTCCTCGGGCCGACCCCTGCGCCTGGACTACGACGGCGACGGTCGCATCACCTCCTGGCAGGACCGCAACGGCGTGGCCTACGCCTACACCTACGCATCCGACGGGCGCTGCCTGGCCACGCAGGGTCCCAACGGCGTCATGGACGCCACGCTGGTCTACGACGACGAGGCCGACACCACGGTGGTCACCAACTCCCTCGGCCACACCACCACCTACCACCACAACGCCCGCCTGCAGGTCACCCGCGTCGTCGACCCCTTCGGCCACGCCACCACCTCCACCTGGGACACCTGCGACCAGCTCTTGGAGCGCCGCGACGCCCTGGGGCGGACCACCCGCTACGCCTACGACGACGCCGGCAACCTGCTCACGCTCACCCGTCCCGACCGCCGCCGGATCCAAAGCGAGTACAACGAGCTGGGATTGGCCACCACGCTCACCGGGCCCGACGGGGCCCGCTGGCACCAGGACTACGACGAGCGGGGCAACCTCACAGAAGTCACCGATCCCACTGGGGCCACCACCTCCTACGCCCACGACGAACAGGGGCATCTGGCTTCGGTCACCGACGCCCTGGGCCACACCCGCCACGTCGAATGCAACGCCGCCGGGCTGCCCATCGCCGTCACCGACGCCCTGGGAGCGCTCACCCGCTACCGACGGGACGGCTTCGGGCGGATCGAAACGATCGAAGATCCCCTGGGCGGCGTCACCCGCCTGGGCTGGACCATCGAAGGCAAACTGGCCACCCGCACGCAGCCCGACGGGGCCACCGAGGCCTGGAGCTACGACGGCGAGGGCAACCTCATCGAGCACACCGACGCCCTGGGCCACGTCACCACCACGACCTACACCGCCTTCGACCTGCCCGAGACCGAGATCGGCCCGAACGGGGCCCGCCTCGAGTTCTCCTACGACCCCGAGCTGCGCCTGGTGGCCGTCACCAACCCACAGGGCCTGGTGTGGCGCTACGACTACGACCCCGCCGGCAACCTGGTGGGTGAGATCGACTTCAACGGCCGGGAGCTGACCTATGCCCACGACGCCGCCGGCCAGCTGATCGGGCGGACCAACGGCATGGGCGAGACCACCTTGCTCACCCGCAGCCTCCTCGGCGACGTCGTCGAGCAGCGCTGGGGCGAGGCCATCACCACCTTCGAGTACGACCCCGCCGGGCGCATGACCCGGGCCACCAACGCCGACGCCGACGTGGTGTTCGAGTACGACCCGCTCGGCCAGGTCCTGGCCGAGACCTGCAACGGCCGCACCCTCACCTCCAGCTATGACGCCCTCGGCCGGCGCACGCACCGGCGCACCCCGTCGGGCGCCGAGAGCATCTGGGACTACGACGCCAACGGCCAGCCGGTGGCACTGCATACCTCCGGGCACACCCTCCGCTTCGACTACGACGCTGCCGGCCGAGAGGTCGAGCGGACCTTCGGCGCCGTCTCGCTGACCCAGACCTGGGACGCCAACCACCGCTTGGCCTCCCAGACGGTGACGACCGGCGGGTCGGGCGACACCCGAGCATCAGCGCCCCGCAAGGATCGCCTCATCCAGCGCCGGGCCTACTCCTATCGATCCGACGGCTACGTGACGTCCATCGACGACCACCTCTCCGGTCTTCGCCGCTACGACCTCGACGCCATCGGTCGGGTGACGGCGGTGACGGGTTCGGGCTGGAGCGAGCGCTACGCCTACGACCCCGCCGGCAACATCGCCAACGCCACGTGGCCGACCGCAGCGGACGACTCCTCAGCCCTCGACGCCCAAGGCAAACGGACCTACGCCGGCACCCTCATCCGTCGGGCAGGGCGGGTCCGCTACGAGCACGATGCCCAGGGCCGGGTGGTGCTCCGCCAGCAGAAGCGGGTTTCAGGCAAGCCCCGCACCTGGCACTACGAGTGGGAGGGCGACGACCGACTCGTGGGCGTCACGACCCCCGAGGGCCAACGCTGGCGTTATCGCTACGACGCTCTCGGCCGGCGTGTCGCCAAGCAGCGCTTGGGAGACGACGGCAAGTCGGTGGTGGAAGAGGTCAGGTTCTCCTGGGACGGCACGGTGTTGGGCGAGCAGACCCGCACCAGCGACGAAGCCGACTCGGGCCGGATCACCACCTGGGAGTGGGAGCCCGGCAGCTTCCGCCCCATCAGCCAAATCGACCGACGACCTCTCGCCCATGCCTCCCAAGAGTGGATCGGGGAGCAGTTTCAGGCCATGCAAACCGACCTAGTCGGGACGCCAACCGAGCTAGTGGATGCCGATGGCAACATCACCTGGCACCAACGCAGCACCCTGTGGGGTGTCCCTGCCTCGACCGATCCCGCCGCCGCCGACTGTCCCCTCCGCTTCCCCGGTCAATACCACGACTTCGAGACGGCGTCGAGCTACAACTGCCTCCGCTACTACGACACAGCATCCTCGCGCTATCAAGCCAGTGACCCGATCGGACTAGCAGGCGGGACGAGACCTCATGGCTATGTGCTCAATCCTACGGGTTGGAGCGATCCGCTGGGTTTGATGGGGAAGGAGACATGTGAACGAGTTGGTCGGTGGATGAGTCAGGAGGAGTTCGGCCTGATGTCCAGGTCCCGACGGGTAATCGAGGGCGGCGGCGGTCGAACCTACGTTGTCCGACCACCAAACCCTGATGCGTACCCAGCTGGCAAGGGCGTCTACGTCGAGTTCGACGTGCCCACCAGTTCGCTTCACCCAGCGAGTAGGCCAGAGTGGGCAGTAATTCCCGGCCCAAATGCCGGTACGCCTCGATACGGACCGCTTCCTTCGGAGATGCCACCCGCAACCCGCATCGACCAGGTGCGTCGGCGATGAGCCTCTCGCAGAGAATGGCGGAGTGGGTGGAGGCAAACTCCGGTCGACTCCAGGTGCTCGGACTCGTCACGTTTCGTCGATCGGACGAAGAGCGGGCGAAGCCATCCGCGCACCTCGTCGTCTCCGCCGGAGGCCGAGTCTCCGAGATGATCGTGTGGGATAGCGGTGAAGTTGAGCTGACGTACGGAACTCCAGATGACCCCTGTGATGAGCATCACGAGGTCGATGACCCAGCCGAATTGGATAGGCTCCTCGAGCAGCTTATTCAGCGTACGCAATGAAGCGCCTCAAACACGGCAGACGATCTCGCCGGTGCGTTCCATCGTGTGGAACTGGGAGCCCGGAATTTTCCGCCCAGTGAGCCAGGCTGAAGTGCTGGCGCCGAAGGATCCCTCTCAAGAGCGGGTCGACGCGCAGTTCTACGCCATTGTCACTGACCTGGTCGGCACACCGACGGAGATGACAGGGGCCCCGCATAGTGGTCCACCTGCTGTGGGAGTCCGATAGCCCAAG
>JAUJLZ010000232.1 GCA_030447125.1 Acidimicrobiales bacterium | reverse complement strand
GGAGGCGCACGGGCAGGGCGGCCAAGCCCCGCAGGGTGATGCTGTCGCGGTAGCGGGGGTTGTCGTCGAGCAGCTCGATGCGGGGGTAGCGCTCGAGGAGGCGGCCGAAGACGACCTGGCCTTCCAGGCGGGCCAGGGCGGCGCCCAGGCAGAAGTGGATCCCACTGCCGAAGCTCATCGATGCCCCGTCCTTGCGGCCGACGTCGAGGCGGTGCGGATCGGGGAAGCGTCGGGGGTCTCGGTTGGCTGCCCCGAGCAGGGTCAGCACGGTTGAGCCGGCCGGGAAGGCGTGCCCGTCGATCTCGACGTCATCCAAGGCGATGCGGCCGTTGACCTGCACGGGGCTGTCGTAGCGCAACAGCTCCTCGACGGCCGAGGGCAACAGGGTCGGGTCCTGGCGCAGGCGCTCGAGCTCGGCGGGGTGACGGAGCAGGGCCAGCAGTCCGTTGCCGATGAGGTTGGTGGTGGTCTCGAAGCCGGCAGCGAAGAGCAGGATGGCGCTGGAGATCAGCTCCTGCTCGCTGAGCTGGTCGCCGTCGTCCTCAGCGGCGATGAGCTGGCTGAACAAGTCGGGGCCGGGGCGGCGCCGGCGCTCGGCGGCCAGGTCCCGGAAGTACGCCTCCATCTCCAGCGTGGCGGCGTTGGCTACGTCCAGGACCTCGGAAGAGACGAACGGCTCCAGGCTGGCGGCCGAGGCCCGCACCAGGCGCTGGAACTGGGGACGGTCGGCGGGGGGCACGCCGAGCATCTCACCGATGACCTTGACTGGCAGGGGAAAGGCCAGGGTGGACATCACATCGGTCTCTCCGTCGCCGATGGCGTCGAACACCTCGTCGGCCAGGCGCTCGACCTGGGGCCGCAGGGCCTCCACCGTTCGGGGCGTGAAGGCCTTGGCTACCAGGCCGCGGAGGCGGGTGTGGTCGGGTGGGTCGCTGAAGAGCATCGAGGGCCGCTCGGCGCTGAAGGCCTGTTGGGCGGCCAGTTCCTCGTCGACCAGGCCCCAGCGCCGCTGCATGGACACGAAGTCCTTGCCCAGGCGGGGGTGGCGCAACAGCGCCTGGCAGTGGTCGAAGCGGGTGAGGACCCAGGTGCCTGCGGGCGATGAGCCCGGAGCGCTCAGCACCAGGCGGTGGACCGGCCAGTTCTCCTGGAGCTGGGTGTAGCGGGGATAGGGGTCAGCCCGGCCCTCGGGCGTGGCCAGGAGCTCGAACAGCAGCGCATCGGCGGGACCGATGGTGGGGGTGGCGGCGTCGGTCGTGGTCATGGCCCCAGTCTCGCCCCTTCGGGCCGGGATCGTGCATCGGCGCAGGTCTTTCCGAGGTGTGTGTCCCAACCCCTCGGTAGGGTCAGCGGGACATGCCCAACCCGCCCTCCAGTCGGTCCGCCCCTCCCGGCCGAGACCTCCTCGCCGGGCTCAATCCCGACCAGGCCGAGGCCGTCACGGCCGGCGAAGGGGCCATGCTGGTGGTGGCCGGAGCAGGCTCGGGCAAGACGCGCGTGCTCACGCATCGCATCGCCCACCTCGTCGCCCAGGGGGTGTCGCCCTTCGAGATCCTGGCCATCACCTTCACCAACAAGGCGGCCGACGAGATGAAGACCCGGGTAGCCGCCCTGGTGGGCCCCGTGGCCCAGCGCATGTGGGTCTCCACCTTCCACGCCGCCTGCGTGCGCATCCTGCGCCGCCACGGCGGGGCGTTGGGCTACCCCTCGTCGTTCACCATCTACGACCAAGCCGACGCCGTGCGCCTCACCGGCTACGTGCTGCGGGACCTCGACATCGACCCCAAGCGCATGACGCCCCGGGCCGTCCACCACGCCATCAGCACGGCCAAGAACGAGCTGGTGTGGCCCTCGGCCTACGCCGAGGCCGCCGGCAACGTCTTCGAGCGCCGGATCGCCGAGATCTACGCCGAGTACCAGCAGCGCCTGCTGCGGGCCGGAGCCATGGACTTCGACGACCTCCTGGCCCAGACGGTGCGGCTGTTCCGGGAGCACCCCGCGGTGTTGGAGCACTACCAGCGGCGCTTCCGCCATGTCCTGGTCGACGAGTTCCAAGACACCAACCGGGCCCAGAACGAGCTGGTGGTCCTGCTGGCCAAGGGCCACGGCAACGTCTTCGTCGTGGGCGACAGCGACCAGTCGATCTACAGGTTTCGCGGGGCCGACATCTCCAACATCCTCGACTTCGAACGAGCCTTCCCTGACGCCTCGGTGGTGGTGTTGGCCCAGAACTACCGCTCCACCCAGACCATCCTCGACGCCGCCAACGCCGTCATCGCCCACAACGTGGGGCGCACCCCCAAGGACCTGTGGACCGAGCAGGGCGAGGGCGAGCGCATCGTGCGCTACACCGCCGAGGACGAGCACGACGAGGCCGCCTTCGTGGTGGGCGAGCTGGCCCGCTTGCACGACGGCGGCAGCTACCGCTGGGGCGACGTGGCCGTGTTCTACCGGACCAACGCCCAGAGCCGGGTGATCGAGGAGCAACTCGTGCGCCGGGGGGTGCCCTACAAGGTGGTCGGGGGGGCTCGCTTCTACGATCGCCGGGAGATCAAGGACGCCCTGGCCTACCTGCGGGCCACTGTGAACCCGGCCGACGAGGTCTCGCTCAGGCGGGTGCTCAACGTGCCCAAGCGGGGGGTGGGCGATACCACCGTGGGCCGCGTCGACGCCTGGGGCCAGGCCCAGGGGCTGCCCTTCGGAACGGCCCTGGAGCGGGCCGGCGAGGCAGGGGTCACGGCCGCGGCGCTGAAGGGGATCAGACGCTTCCTCGAGCTCTTGGGTGAGCTACGGGTGTTGGTCGAGGCGGGGGAGGGGCCAGCCAAGGTGCTCGACGCCGCCCTCGGCGCCAGCGGCTACCGGGCCGAGTTGGAGGCTGAGCGCAGCGTGGAGGCCCAGGGCCGCATCGAGAACCTGGCCGAACTGGTCGGGGTGGCCGAGGACGCCGAGACGGTCGACGCCTTCCTCGAATCGGTCAGCCTGGTGGCCGACACCGACGCCATCGACGGCGACGAGTCGCAGGTCTTGCTCATGACCCTGCACTCGGCCAAGGGACTCGAGTTCCCGGTGGTGTTCCTCACCGGCATGGAAGAGGGCGTCTTCCCCCACCTGCGGGCCCTCACCGAACCGGCCGAGCTGGAGGAGGAGCGCCGCCTGGCCTACGTGGGGATCACCCGGGCCCGGGAGCGGCTGTACCTGAGCTCGGCCTGGAGGCGCAGTCTCTTCGGGGCCACCAGCTACAACTCGCCCAGCCGCTACCTCCGGGAGTTGCCCGAGGAGCTGGTACGCACGGTCGGGGAGTCGTCCGGGCGGCGGGGCGGTGCCTCATCGGGCGGTTCCACCGGCTTCGATCTGCCCCGCCGGGGCGGTGGCCGGGGCGCGTTCGACGGGGGCAACGAGCCTGAGGGTCGGGTGTTCGGGGCCCGACCCCGCATCGTCGAGTCGGCCCTGCGCCAGACCCGGCCACCACCGAGCACCGGGGCTGAGGCGCTCGGCCTGCGGGTGGGTGACGACGTCCGCCACAAGAAGTGGGGCGACGGCGTGGTCCTGGAGATGAGCGGGTCGGGGGACAAGGCCGAAGCCCTCATCCGCTTTCCCGGCACCGGTGAGAAGCGGGTGCTGCTGAGCTGGACCCCCCTCGAGAAGGTGGG
>JAUJLZ010000231.1 GCA_030447125.1 Acidimicrobiales bacterium | reverse complement strand
CCCGAGGCCTACCGCCTGCTCGACCTCCACGCCGTGCACGAGGCCGCCGGCGCCGGCCTGCACCTCAAGCTCGAGCCCACCTTCGTCGACGCCGCCATGGCCGTGGCCGACCTGGCCGACCTGGCCTCGATGCCCGAGCGCTGGAACGGCTACGTCGACGGCCAGGACCTGACCGGCTTCGACGCCCCCGGCATCCGCCAGCTCGGCCACGACTACCTGGTCCAAGCGGTGGAGGAGGCGGGCTAGACGCCATGCGCATCACCCGCCTCCGCCTGCGCAACTACCGCGTCTTCGCCGACGAGCTCGAGTTGGAGGTGCCGCCCGGCCTGGTGGGCATCTACGGCGCCAACGGTGCGGGGAAGTCCGTCCTGGTGGAGTCCGTCCCCTTCGCCTTGTTCGGTTGGTCGCGCACGGGCAACGACCAGGTCCGCACCTCGGGAGTTGCAGACGAGGCGCTGGTCGAAGTCGAGCTCGAGCACGAGGGCCACCTGTACTCGGTGCGGCGCACGATCAGCGGCGTCAACCACACCGTCAAGGCCCAGGCCCGCGCCGACGGGCTCCACGTGGCCGAAGGGGTCCGCGACACCAACCGCTATCTCCGGTCGGTCCTCGGCCTCGACGACGCTTCCTTTCGGGCCTCGGTCTTCGCCGAGCAAAAGCAGTTGGCCGCCTTTGCCAGCACCACGCCGGCCAAGCGCCGTGACCTGGTGCTCAAGCTCCTCGGCATCATCCCCATCGACGCGGCACGTGATCGAGCCCGACGAGACGCTCGGGCCGCCCATGGCGACCACGAGCGGGTACGGGCCCTGCTCCCCGACCTGGAGGAGCTCGCCGTCGCCGTGGAGCGGGACGGCTCGGCGGCGGCCACGAGCAGGGCGGCGGCGGAGCGGGCGTCCAAGGAGCTGGGAGATCGTCGGCGTCAGCTCAGTGGTGCCCGGCGGGCCCACGACGAGCTGGCGGTGCGGGCGGCCGAGCACGAGTCGCTGATCACCGAGGGGCGGGAGGTTCGCCGCCAGCACGATGCCGTCGTGGCCCGACTGGCCCGCCTCGAGACAGAGTTGGCCGACCTGGCCGGCGCCCGCGCCCGACTGGCGGCATTGGCCCAGACGGCCGCTGGACTGGGCCCGGCTGAAGCCCGTCTTCGGGCCGTCGAGGACGTGCGCCGGGCGGAGCGGTCACTGGCGGCAGTGGCCGTCGGTCCCGAACCTCCTGTTCCCGACGAGGCTGGTTTCGACGTCGCCCGGGTCGCCGGTGAGGTGGCAACCTCGGCGCTCGACGCCCACCGGGCTCAGCTGGGGGAGGTTCGTCGGACCCGTGAGCACGTTGTCGGGGTCGTGGGCGACTCCAGCCGGCTGACGGGCGAGGCCGACTGCCCCCTGTGCGGGCAGTGCCTGGGGGCGGCCTTCGAGCAGGTCCAAGCCCACCGCCGGGAGGAGCTGGCGGAGGCCGATCGGCGGCTGGCCGACCTGGCGGCGGCCGAAGCCGACCTGGCTCGAGTGGCCCAAGAGGCCCGAGCCACACTGCAGCGCACCGGGGCCGAACTGGAGCAGGCCCGCCAGGCCCGCCATGCCTGGGACCAGCGCCGAGCGGCGGCGCTCGCCGCCCGCCAGGCCCTCGACGAAGCCCTGACCCAGCTCGACCCACCGCTGCGACCGGGTGAGGAAGCCGAGCTGGTGGCCGAGGTCGAGCGTCGACGCCAGGCCGGCGCCGAAGGCCAGCGCCTGGCCGGCCGGCTCGAGCGGGGCCCCCAGGCCGAAGCCGAGCTCGACGCCCATCGCCACGACCAGCACACCCTGGGCGGCCGCCTCGAGAACCTGCGCGACAAGGTGCGGGGCCTGGCCTTCTCCCCCGACGCCCTGGCCGGCGCCCGAGCGGCCCTCGACCTGTCCGAACAGGCCCAGGACAGCGCCGACCAGCACGCCCGGCGCGCCGAGCTGCAGGCGGCCCGAGACGAGGCCCGGTCGGAGGCGGCCCGGCGCAGCCTGGCCGCCGCCCAAGACCAGCACCGGCAACTGGTCGCGCTGGCCGAACAGGCCCGCCACCTCGGTCGCCTAGCCGAGCTGCTGGGCGCCTTCCGCAACGAGCTGGTGGGCGCGGTCGGCCCCCGGCTCTCCCGCCAGGCCGCCTCGCTGTTCGCCGAGCTGACCGACGCCGAGTACGACGAGCTGCAGGTCGACCCCGAGACCTACGGCATCAACATCTGCGACCAGGGCGTGCCCTACGGCCTCGAGCGCTTCTCGGGCTCGGAGCGCGACCTGGCCAGCCTGGCCCTCCGGGTGGCCATCAGCGAGCACCTCTGCTTCCAGTCGGGCGGCCAGATCGGCCTCCTCGTCCTCGACGAGGTCTTCGGCCCCCTCGACGCCGACCGCCAGGACCGCATGCTGCGAGCGCTCGAGCGCCTCCGAGGGCGCTTCCGCCAAGTCCTCGTGGTCACCCACGAAGACGACGTCAAGGACCAGCTCCCGGGCGCCATCGAGGTGGTCAAGCTGCCCGGCCGGCGGGCCACCGCGCGGTTGGTGGAACGGCCGTGACCACCCTGCCGCCGAAGAGGTGAGTATGGCCTGCACCCTGGCGGTTGGCCCGCCCTGAGTGCCTCAGGCCCCGTCGGCCCTCTGTCCTGACCGGCGCATGAAGGCCACCGCCGCCAGCAGCGCCAGGCCCGCTCCGAGCAGCACGGCGCCGGCGATGGCAGCCACCCCGGCCACCGGATTCTCATCGGCGTCGGCGTCCGTGGTGACGGCACCGGTGAAGATGTCCTGGGTGCCGGTGGCGACAGTGCCGAAGCGGGTGTCCGACCATGTCACCAGGGCCCGATCGTCCCACGAGGCGATCGACACCGGCACGACGACGAAGTACTGCTCGTTCCAGGTGCCGACGCTCCGGTCGATGGGGCTGTCGTTCACCTTGATGTTGTCGCTCCAGTTGGTGCCACCGTCGTCTGAACTGGTGTAGTAGACGCTCTGGAGGGTCCCCAGATGATTGCTGCCCAGGCCGAGCGACTCTCCCGGCTCATCGGGTGCGGGCGGGGGTCCGGGATCGTTGCGGTAGTCGTACCAGGCCACGTCGAGGCGTCCACTCGGGCTCTGGGAGATCTGGGGGTAGTACTGGCCGACGTCATTCTCGAGCTCGTCGTCGTTGAGACGCACCGCCTCCGACCACGCCGACGCGTCTGGCGAGCTGGTGTAGAACACGTCGAGGTCGCCATTGCGGTTGTCGTGGTACACGACGTGGAAGATCCCGGCCTCGCGGTCGTAGAGGGGAATGGGCTCGCTGGCGTCGAGGGCAGAGGCGATGAGCGTGGGCTCGCCCCAAGTCTGGCCCTGGTCGGTCGAGACATTCACGTAGAGCTTGGTCTCTGCGGGGGGCTCGTCGTCCTCCGTGGAGGGAGCCGACTCGCGATAGAAGGCGAACAGGCGTTCATCGACCACGATCGGGCGGGGTCCATCGAACCCGGGGTTGATGTCGAGCATCTGGAAGGGCTCGCCGAAGGTCACTCCCCCGTCCTCGGAGACGGCCATGTAGGGCCGGGTGGGCGGCCGGGGCTCCTCCCCCGCCTGAGAGCGCCGCCACATGACGTAGATCTGCTGGGGGTTGTCGGGATCGATGGCCATGTGCTGCTGGAAGTTGACCTCCACCTCGCCGAAGGCAGCTTCCGT
>JAUJLZ010000230.1 GCA_030447125.1 Acidimicrobiales bacterium | reverse complement strand
CGGCCGCGTCGTCGGCGGCGGGGATCTCATCGGTGGCCATGGCCGCCACGGTACCCCCGGGGTGCGACACCATCGCCGGTCACCAGCGCGGGCGCCGCAGCCAAGGGCGAGCCTCCTCGCGCTCCGCTCGCTGGTCCTCGGCCAGCTCCTCGAGACGGGCCTCGACCTCGGCCCAGGGCTTCGGGAGGATGCCGGCCGCCTGGAGGATCGCCCGTTGGCCCTCGGGGGTGGTCGGGTCGAACTTCGGCCGGCGGTCGCCGGCGACGAGGCGCCCCAGGTCGTCGGTCCGGGTCGGCTGGTGCGCCTCCGCCGGCGCCTCCGCCGGTGCGTCAGGCGCGCCGCTACGCGCCGCTGCGCCACCTGCGCCACCTGCGCCACCGTGGTCGCGCCAGCCCTCGCGCTTCGCCTGGCGAGCCACTGCGCTGTGGTGGAGGCCCAGCCGCCGAGCGATGCTCCGGGCGCTCTCGCCGGCCTCGAACGCCTCCCGGGCCTCGGCCCACTGCTCCGGCGTGGCGCTCATCGGGAGCCGTTCGAGCTGCCGACCTCGGGGAGGTCGGCCTCGTCGACGATCGGGGGCAGCCCGGTCTCGTCGGGGAGGGGCACGTTGAACGTCACCCGCAGCTCGGCGTTCGCCGTGACCTGGCCCGGGAGCAGGCGGCCCTGCGCCACCACAGCCGCCAGCGCCCGGTCGAGGGCCTGGAGCGCCAGCTTGGGGTCACGCGGGCGCCCTCGCAGGGCCTCGGCGGCGACGGCGGCGGCGATGGACTCGTACTTCCTCGCGCGGTCGAGCAGGTCCTCCGCCCTCGTCGCCTCCGCCTTGGTGGCCTCGTCGACCGCGGCCTTCGGCAGGTGGCCGGCGTCTCGGTGACGGCGCAGCGCCGAGGCGCTCACCCGGTGCGCCCGCGCCAGGCCGCGCACGCTGGCGCCGGAGACCAGCCCGGCTTCGAGCTCGGCCCGGGCGGGGTGCGAGCAGATCGAACAGGCGGGCATCGGCGCCAGCGTGCCCTAACGACCGGGCCCGGAGCGCGGCGAGAGGCGGTCGAGCGGCACAGGCAGTGGCCGCGCGCGCTCCCAGGCCGCCCACCAGGCCCGGCGCACAGCCTGGCGGCGCTCCTCGGGCGTCAGCGGGGCGGCCTGGGTCCCGGGCGGGAGCGTGCCGGCGAGCAAGCGGCGGAGGCGGCCGAGATCAGCCACGAGTCGGCCCAGGATCGCCGCGGCTGGGCCCGGGGCGCTCGGATGGGGGGGAAGTGCCGCCGGTGCCGTCGAGGCCGTCCTGGGCGGCCGTGGGCGCCTCCACGAGCGCCTCGACGACGTGGGCCCACCGCAGCGCCCGCTCGGGGAGGTCCTCGACCAGCGCGGCGAGGACCTGGCCGCTGGCCAGCTCGAGGAGGTCGCCTCCCACCTCGAGGTCGTCGTCGCCGATCACGTCGGGCCCTCCTCGTCGTCGACCTCGGGGCCGGCGACGATGGCGGAGAACTCGACGTCGTACGACGCCTGAACGATGGCCGCCCACGTGCTGGCGGCCCTCGAGTCGCCAAGGGCGGCCTGGGCCTGGAGCTGGCTGAGGGCCCGGTCCCGGACGGCTGGCCAGCTCACGGCCTCGGGGCTGCCCGCCTCGATCTCGGCCAGCGCGAGCTGCCCGAGCACGGCCTGGGCGAGATGGGCGACCGCGTCGGCGGCGATCGTCACCACCAGCCGCCCCGTCACCGCTGGCCCTCCTCTCGGCCGCCCTCGACCACGCGCCAGGCGGCCTCGACGGCCGGCAGGCGTGGCCGGAAGGCGCCGGCGGTGGCCACCTCGGGCCCGGCGCCGGGGTCCTCGGGTTGGCGGCGGCCGGCGTCGAGCGCAGCCCTGGCACGAGCAAGGCCCGACCGCCACACGTGCTCGTCGGCCGGGTCGGGGGCGGCCTCGTCGGCGTCGACCAGGCGCAGGTGGGCCCGCTCGGCGCTCACGGCCGGCCTCGGTCGACGCACCGGCACCGGGCGGCGGTGCCGTCGTCGAGCTCGACGACGCCTCGGCCACAGCAGTCGGGACAGGCGCGGCCGAGCTGGCGCTCCTGCGAGCGCCCCATGAGCGCCAGCCCAGCGGCGACCGTCGGCGCCGGGTGGATGACGCTCGGGGCCAGGCCCAGCGGCTTCTCGCGCCGCAGCACGAGCGCCTGCCGTGGCGGCTCAGGTGCCGGTGGCTCGACGGGGATGGCCTCGAGGCGGGAGAGCAGCAGGTGGTCGACGTGGGAGACGTCGTCCAGCTCCCGGCTCCTCACGAGCTCGGTGGCCAGCTCGACGGGGTCCCAGCCGACGTGGACCCGCTCGCCGGCGCCGGCACGAAGGGCCCGCAGGGCTCGGGTGTTGCGCCGGCGGGTGTGCTCGAGGCGGTTGGCGAGGTCCTCGTAGCCCCAGGCGGCCAGGTCCTCGACCAGCTCGTCGAGGACGGCCTCGCCGTCGGCCTGGTCGTCCTCTGCGCCAGCTTCTCGCCCCCCCCTGCTCTCGGCCTCGGGCGTCGGTGGGGTACTGCACTCGTTGGGTTGAGGGGGGGGTGTCGAGGGTGTCGCGCACGTGTCTTGTCTATGCGGAGACGAAACCGCAGGAGCCGTGTGCGATTTCGTCCTGACGTCCTGTGCGATTTCGCGCTGACACCTCGCGCTTTCGCGCTGGCTGGCGCCGTCGACGCGCTCGAGGCGGCCATCGCTGTCGATGCGGACCACGCCGAGGTCGTAGGCCGCGGGGCGGGTGCCGATGGCCACCAGGCGGCCGTAGTCGGCCACCACGAGGCTGGCGACGGGTGAGCGGGAGCCGGGGGAACCGGGGGACCACTCGACCTCTCCGGCGGCCTCGAGGTCCTCGGCGAGACGTCGCAGCCGCCGGCGGTCGACGCCGAGGTGGAGGGCGAGGCCTGTCGCCGGCCCGGCCAGCGAGCGGGTGACCGAGCCGACCTCGAGGGCGACGAGCACGAGCAACGACCAGGCCTCGAAGCCGAGGCGGGCCACGTCGTCGTCGACGGGCCCGCACCACGTCTGGCAGTAGTCGGGGCCCATCGCCTGGCGCCCATCGGCCACGAGCTCGTCGTAGGCGACCACGACCAGCTCACCGCCGGCGCCGCCTCGGCCGGGCTCCCAGGCCACGGCGCCCACCTCCATCAGGGCGTCGAGCATCCGGGCGACCCGGCGCCGGGTGATCCCGAGCGCCTCGGCGATGGCGGCCTTGGTCAGCGACAGGACGGGGCAGCCGCCGACGCCGTGGTGGCGGCGATGGGCCTCGAGCAGCAGCCACACGAGCAGGCCGCGCTCGTCGAGGCGCAGGACCCGGCCACGGCTGGTGCACCAGTCCAGGAAGGGCCGGCGCATCACCTGGGCGAAGCCACCAGGGCGGACCGCTCGCAGGTGGGTCCGACGCTTCGGGGGGCCCTCGGGCGTAGGGTGAACGTCGCCGCGGTGGTGGCGGGTGATCGGTTGTGGGGCTACCATCACGATGATCAAGCTCCTTTGGATGGGGAGCCAGAAGGGCCGGCGTGGGGACGCCGGTCCTTCGCCGTTTTCGGCGAAGGGGCCCGTCTGGGCTCGGGTGGACGTCAGGTCGGGGAGGCGGCGGCCTCCTCGGTGAAGAGCTGGTTGGCGGCGCGGCCGATGGCGCTGGCTCGCTCCGCCTGGGCCTGGAAGTT
>JAUJLZ010000229.1 GCA_030447125.1 Acidimicrobiales bacterium | reverse complement strand
GCTTCTTCAGCCTGCACGAATCCTTCAGCCAGGCCTTGAGCACCTACCGCTTCGTACTGGACAACCTCACGGCCGAGCGCCCCGGGGCGGGGCCCGAGGAGCTCTTCTCCGTGACCGTGACCGTGGCCGGCCGCACGGGCACGTTCGGGGACCTCACCGAGGCCCTGGCCCACCACGGCAGCGAGGTGCAGGCGGGTCTCAACCAGGTCCTGGGCCGGTCGGGCGAGGCCCCGCCCCTCACCCTTCCGGCCCTGCTGCAGCTGCTGTAGGCCCCGGATCGACAGCTACGGTGGGTCGGTGCGAAAGACCCTCCGACGGTTGTTGATCGGCGCCTCGGGCGTGCTCCTTCCGGCGACGAAGCTGGCGCATGAGTCGCCCTGGCCGGCGGATGCGCTGACGAGGGCGGCGACGACCTGGTGCCGGTCGAACCCAGGTGGGTGAGGAGGACGCCGAGATCGTCCCCGGCGAAGGAGGGCCGGTCGACTGACGTGTGAGAACCGTCATCGTGCGCCCGGCCGGCGTGTCGCTCGATGTGGCCGGGCACGGCCGTCATCAGCTGTCGACGCTGTCCAGATGCTCGAGCAGCTGGCCGGCAGCTCTCATCACGTCGTCATGGTCGTTCTGCGACGCCCGCTGCTTAGCGTGGACGAGACCGGCCCGGTTGACCTTGGAGAAGTCGCCATAGGGAAACCCGTAGCGGCTCTTGGTCTCCTCTGATGCCTCGGTGTCAATAGCCAGGTGCCACCGGCCGTAGGCGCTGTAGCCCTGCTTGTCGATCAGGTCGTTCTCCTCGTCGGTCGACGGGGCTGCGTCCGACCAGTCCGTCTCGGTGTCGACCTTGTTGTCATCGATCAGCTTTCGGGCAAGGGCCACGGCTTCGTCGTTCACCTTGTACTTGGCCATGTTCCTCCAGGTACCCGGGGGCCGGCGGCCACCAACCTGCATCGATGAGATGAATTGGCCGGCTGCGTCGGAGCCCGGTTGGTCTACGGCGCTGTCTTGGCGGGCTTCGCCGATGCGTCACCCTCGGGCGGCCTGGCCGCCGCCGCGCCAAAGTCGAGGTATGGCTGCCATGAGTACGAGGGCGACGGTGAGCGACCCGAGCCCGTCCATGGTGAGATCGAGGATCGTGTCGTCGTAGCGGACATGGATGGAGGTGTGGCCCAGCCAGTTGCGCCCGACCCACTCGTAGAGCTCCCACAGGCGCCGACCGCGAGGCCGAGGGCTACCACCAACACGACCAGTCGGCTCCCGTGCCGGTGCGGTCCCGGCTTATCGGCGCCGGCAAGCACGCCCAGTGATCGAGCATGAAGGAGGTGGCACCAGCGCTGACACCGGTGGTGAGGAAGTGCACGACGACGTCGACCCACCAGGCGGGCCATGTCCTCCACCCGCCGCTATGAGGCGTAGGAAGCCGTCACCAATGCACTTGCCATGGTGTCTCTCCTGATGGGTCTCCATCCGCGGCACTACCCCTGGCGTGGAGCTGCCAACACGGCCAGAAGCCTCGATAGCCCCCAAGAGCGGGCGATGTGGAAGAACGCTGCCGTCAACCGTACGTAACGGTTCTATCTGGTTGTCCTAAGTGCCGATCTGGCGCGCGCTTCAGGACCAGGGTGAAGCAGGCACCTCCTCGAGTCCAAAGGCTTCGAGGTGCGGTGACTCTCGTCCGGCGTCGAGCCGAGCCAGCTCCAGGAGCTCCAGGACCAGGTCACGGATCCATCTTGGCCTGGAGAGCATCGGCCATCTGGTTGAAGGTGTGGCCGAGGACGCCGAACTCGTCATCGGACAGCCGTGTCAACCTGGTGTCGAGCAACCCTTTCGGCCAGCGACTGCGATGCCTCGGCGGCTGCCCGTACCGGGCGCAGCCTGCGGCGCGCCACAGGGCGGGCGATCTCGATGGATTCGCTCAGTCGTTGCCTGTTGGGGTGGGGATGGGGGCGCTCGACAGGCCCCGGCACCCAGGGCATGTACCCCAGAAGGTCACCTCGGCCTCGTCGATCTCGAACCCGTGGGTGTCGGAGGCGCCGAGGCAGGGCGCCGACCCGACGGCGCAGTCGACGTCGGCGGTGGTGGCGCAGACTCGGCACACGACGTGGTGGTGGTTGTCGCCCACCCGGGCCTCGTAGCGAGCCGGGCCCCCCGCGGGTTCGATGCGCCGGAGCAGGCCGGCCTGGCTGAGGGCGTGCAGGTTGTTGTAGACGGCCTGGGTGGAGAGGCTGCCGATGCGACGGCGAGCGGCGACGGCCACCCGTTCGGCATCGCTGTGGGGCTGGTGGTACACGGCCTCGAGCACCGCCATGCGCGACGCCGTCACCCGCAGGCCCGATGCGCGCAACCGCTCGGCCAGGCCGAGATGGTCCCCGGACATGTCGGCGAACGTTACCCCTTGCTTGATCCTTTCAAGGGCTAGCCCTCTGCCACCCGTGGCCTCCTCCTGTGCCTCCGAATCTTCTCATCCCGGTGCAGGGAAGTGTCTCACCCCCTCGTCATACTGCCGAGCATGGACGTCGGCGTGGTGGTGCTCTCGGTCTTCGCCCTGTGCGCCGGCCTCGCCGTCGGGGCCGGCATGGCCCTGTGGCTGGCTCGCGGTCGACTGGCGCCCGGCGGCGCGGCCATGGTGGACACCGTGGTGGCGGTGGCCGATCAGCGGTTGGGGACCGCCCAGGGCCTCATCGACGGCCAGCTCCGGTCGCTCTCGGCCGAGCTGCGGCGCATGACCCAAACGGTCACCCGGCTCGAGTCGGAGCGAGGCCGCCAGCACGGCGAGCTCACAGCCCAGCTCCGCGCCACCGTCGACCAGACCACCAGGCTCACCACCACCGCCACCGCGTTGCGCGAAGTCCTGGCCAGCCCCAAGGCTCGTGGCCAGTGGGGTGAGCGCATGGCCGAGGACGTGTTGCGTCTGTGCGGGCTGGTCGAGGGCGCCAGCTACGTCAAGCAGCGGGCACTGCCGGGCGGGACGGTGCCCGACTTCACGTTCCTTCTCCCCCGGGGCCTGGTGTTGCACATGGACGCCAAGTTCCCGGCGGCCAACTACGCCCGCTGCCTGGAGGCCACGACCGATCACGAGCACCTGGTCAGTCGTCGAGCCTTCCTGAGCGACGTCCGGGCCCGGGTGAGGGAGCTGGCTGGCCGCGATTACGTCGACCCGGCCAACGGAACCCTCGAGTACGCACTGGCCTTCATACCCAACGAGAGCATCTACGCCTTCATCCACGAGCACGACCCCGAGCTGGTCGAGGTGGCCTTGCGCCAGAAGGTCGTGTTGTGCTCGCCACTCAGCCTCTTCGCCGTGCTGGCGGTGGTACGCCAGGCGGTCGACACCGCCGCGGTCGAGCACACCTCGGGTGAGATCCTCTCCACGCTCGGGGCGTTCGGGATGCAGTGGGACCGGTTCTGCGCGTCGATCGACAAGGTGGGGAGGGCGGTCGAGGGCGTGGAGGCGGCCTACCGGGAGCTGTCGGGGACGAGACGCCGGGCCCTGGAGCGGCCCCTGGCACGGGTGGAGGAGCTTCGCCGCCAGCGGCGCTTGCCCATCACCGGGCTCGAGCAGAGCATCGACGACGAGGGGAATGGCCCGGGGTGGGCTCCGAGCGGTCGGTAGATTGAGGTGGTGGCCCGGCCGTTCTACCTCACCACCCCCATCTACTACGTCAACGACGCCCCCC
>JAUJLZ010000228.1 GCA_030447125.1 Acidimicrobiales bacterium | reverse complement strand
AGTTCCCAGTCGTCGGGCACCCGGGGACCGAGGACCCGGCGACTGGCAGCTGACCACTGCCGGCCGCCAGTCGATGTGGTCGAAAACGATGTGTGGACGAAAGCAGAACGAGCAGCCCTCAGGCTGCTCGTCGCTCGATTACCGCCGGAGGCCGAGCCGGGCGTTGATGGCCCGGTAGCGCTCGACGTCGTTCGTACGCAGATACGCCTGGAGGCGCTTGCGCCGGCCGACGAGCTTCAGCAGCCCCCGCCGGCTGTGATGGTCCTTCTTGTGCTCCTTGAGGTGCTCGTTGAGGTAGTTGATGCGCTCGGTGAGCAGGGCGATCTGTACTTCGGGCGAGCCCGTGTCGCCATCGTGGAGCTTGTGGGCACCGATGGTGGTGGCCTTGTCGGGCATGGTCCTGGTGGACATAGGGGGTTGGCCGGATTCCTCGCTGGAGTGGACACATGGGTCCGGGCGGACGCCAGGACCGATCTCCAGGGTAGCAGGCCGTCCCCGGTGTCCGGCCTACCCCGGGGACGAGGCCAGCACGGCGCGGCTGGCGGCCACGTCGAGGTCGATCTGGGCGATCAGGGCCTCCACGGTCTCGAAGCGCTCCTCGTCCCGCAGCCGGACGGCGAAGCGGACGGCCGCAGCCTCCCCGTAGAGGTCGCCGTCGAAGTCGAGCACGTGGGCCTCGAGGAGGGGACGGTCGGTCGACCGGGTGAAGGTGGGCCGCCAACCGAGCGAGATGGCGGCGGGCAGGGTGGCCCCGCCAGGGCGCACATACCAGCCGGCGTAGATGCCGAGTGCCGGCAGCTGGACCCCCGGGGGCACGGCCACGTTGGCGGTGGGATAGCCGAGTTGGCTGCCGCCGCGTCGATCGTTGCGCTCCACCACGCCGCGGACCTCATGCGCCCGCCCCAGCATGGCGTTGGCCGCGCCCAGGTCGCCGTCGGCCAGCGCCCGGCGGATCGCAGTGGAGGAGACCGCCGCCTGGAGCACCCCCGACCGCCCCGGGAGGCACCGGTCTGGGAGGACCGGCGTGGTCAGCTCGAGCCCCTGGACACTGAAGCCGAAGCGGTGCCCCAGGGATCGGAGCAGGGCCACGTTGCCCTGACGTCGGTGACCGAAGTGGAAGTCGGCACCTACCACCACCGCCCGGGTGGACAGGCGTTCCACCAGCACCTCGCGCACGAAGTCCTCGGCCTGCTCCTGGGCCCGGTCTTCGTCGAAGCGAAGCACCAGGGTGAGGTCGACGCCGGCCTCGGCCAGGCGCTCCAGGCGCTGGTCGAGGTCGGTGAGCAAAAGGGGGGCCGAGTCGGGTCGCACCACGGTGGCCGGGTGGCGGTCGAAGGTGACGGCGGCGGTACGGGCACCCAACTCCTCGGCGCGCCGGCGGGTGGCTTCGATGAGGGCCCGATGGCCGAGGTGGACCCCGTCGAAGAACCCGATGGTCACGGCGACCCCTGCGCCGGCGTCAGGGCCGCCCTCGTCCACCCCGATGACCTGCACGGGCCGACGCTACCCGGGGGGCGTGGGCGCCGGCTGGGCGATGACCACGACGGGATGGGCGCGCTCGCCCTGGGCTTCGTAGACGGCCAGGAGCGCTCCCGTGTCGGCGGCGGTGACCGCCCACGGTCCCTCCCCGTCGAACCGGACCGACTGCCCGCTGCGCATGAGGCGCCTACCGGTGGCCACCAGCACGGCCACCTCGTCATCGACGGCCACCCGGGTCAGGTGGGCGACGGCGGCCAAGGGAGGGAGCAGCTCGAGGTCGTCAACCGGCCGGGCCCGGTCGAGGGTGAAGGACCCCACGGCGGTCCGGCACAGGTCGCGCAGGTGTGCTCCACCGCCGAGCAGGTGACCCAACGCCGCGGCCAGGGAGCGGACGTAGGTGCCCGAGGAGCAATCGACCTCGATGGCCAGGACCGGCCCTCCCGGCGGCCCTCCCTCCGTTCTGACCCCTTCAGCGGTGGTGACGCCAACCGCTGGTGGGGTCAGAAGCGGGGGGGGATCGACCAGGCCGGTGATGTCGAAGCGCGTCACCCTCACCGGGCGGGCGGCCCGCTCGACCTCTACGCCGGCGCGGGCCAGCTCGTGGAGGCGACGGCCCCCCACGCTGATGGCCGAGACCATGGGCGGGACCTGCTGCAGGTCGCCGACCAATGCGGCCGCCGCCACCCTGGCGTCGGCCAAGCTGACCGCTCCCATGTCGTAGGTGGCCACCACCTGGCCGGAGGCGTCGAGCGTGTCGGTCTCCACCCCCAGCACCACCTCTCCCCGATAGGACTTGGGCAGGGCGGTGAGGTAGCGCAGGAGGCGGGTAGCTCGGCCCACCCCGAGCACCAAGACACCAGTGGCATCGGGATCGAGGGTGCCGGCGTGGCCGACCTTGCGCGTCCCGAGGCGGCGGCGGGCCTGGGCCACCACGTCGTGGGAGGTGGGGCCGGGCGACTTGTGCACCACGCACAGCCCGTGGGGGCCCGCAGGTGAACCGGGCTCAGCTGTCGGGATGGGGTTGGTGATCGGCACCGGAACCGTCATCGGCGTCGTGGCTGTTCTCGCGAGGCGACGCCTGCTCCCGGAGCAGTTGCTCGATGCGGGCACCGGCGAGGATGGCCTGATCGAGCCGGAAGGAGAGCTCCGGCGTTCGCCGCAGGCGGGCCTGGCGGGCGATGGCCCCCTGCAGCCGGACCCGGTGCTCGGCCAGGGCCTGGGCGGCGACCTCCTCCCCTTGGCCCAGACGGGAGAAGTCCACGGTGGCGTGGCTCAGGTCGCGCACGACGTCGACGTGGGTGATGGTCACCATGACCAAGCGGTCGTCGTCGATGCGCTCGAGCTCGTCGGCGATGATCTCCCGGCACAGCTCGTTGACCCGGGCCACCCTCGGGTAACGCCGGGGTTCGCCCGGGTTGCGGCGGCTGGTACGCCTACGACCCGCCATCGTCACCACCGCGCCGGTCGCTCTGATCCTCGTCGAGCTCGCCGTCGAGCCACGTGCGGTCGGCGGACAGGACCTGGATCTCGGGGCGGCTCCACACGAAGCGCTCGACCTCGTCGAGCACGTCACCGACGTGGCCTGCCGTCGAGCCCACCGCCGCCACCCCGATGGCCGTGCGCTGCCACTGCTGGTGGAACCCGACCTCTCCCGCCGCCACCCGGTAGCGCCGCTGCAGGCCTTCGACGATGGGTTTGACCACCGACCGCTTGGCCTTGAGCGACCGTGACTCGGGGATGTGCAGGTCGAACTCCACCGCGGCCACGTGCACGACGTCCAAGGTACCGGCGCCGGCCGCCACCCTGGTCAGGACCGGGGGATCTCCCGGTTGGCGAAGGTCTCGATGATGTCACCGGGCTTGAGGTCCTGGAAGTCGGACAACCCGATGCCGCACTCGAAGCCGGCAGCCACCTCGCGCACATCTTCTTTGAACCTGCGGAGCGAGTTGACCGTGCCCTTCCAGATGATGGTCCCCTCCCGCAGGAAGCGCACACCGGCGTTGCGGGTGATGGTCCCGCTGCGCACGTAGCAGCCGGCCACCGCTCCCACCCGCGGTACCCGAAAGACCTCCCGGACCTCGGCTTCACCGGTGACGACCTCCACGTACTCGGGGGCCAGCAGGCCGACGAGGGCGTTGCCGATGTCTTCGAGGACCTGGTAGATGATCTCGTAGGTCCGGATCTCGACGTCCTCGGTGTCGGCCAGCT
>JAUJLZ010000227.1:1929-3697 GCA_030447125.1 Acidimicrobiales bacterium | reverse complement strand
TCGCTGCCGCTCGCCGCTTCGTCGGCGAAGCTTGCTCGCTGCGCTCGCCGCTTCGGATTTGGGTGTGGCTCGCTTGCTCTCGCTGCTTCGGATTCGGGCGGGGCTGGGTGTGGCTCGTTGCGCTCGCCGCTTCGTGGGTGCGGCACTGCGGGCTCTCGAAGGGCCTTGTTCCGCCTCTGGCGGCACTGTCGGTACACTCCGCCCATGGCAGAGGTGGCGTTGCGTGCAGAGGTCGGACGGATGTTGGGGTCGCGGGGTTCGAGGAGGTTGCGGGCCGAGGACAAGATCCCGGCGGTGGTCTACGGCCACGGCATCGACCCCCTCTCGGTCGCCGTGGAGCGGCGCGAGCTGCGTCTCGCCCTGAACACCGACGCCGGCATGAACGCCCTGATCGACCTTGAGGTCGATGGCGACCAGCACCTCACCATCGTGCGAGACGTGCAGCGCGACCCCATCCGCAACCGGGTCACCCACGTCGACTTCATCCTGGTGCGCCGGGACGAGGTCATGACCGTCGAGGTGCCCGTGGTGGTCACGGGGACCCCCGAGGGCGTCCGGCGCGAGGGCGGCACGGTCGACCAGGTGATGTTCAACCTCAGCGTCTCGGCCACGCCGGGCAACATTCCCAACGAGTTCGTGGTCGACATCTCGGGCTTGGCCATCGGTGACACCATCCGGGTGGACGATCTGGACATGCCGACCGGTGTGACAACCGAAGTCGATCCCGAAGATCCCGTGGTCATCGCCCAGATCACCCGGGCCACCATCGAGGCCGAGGAGATGGATGCCGAGGCCGAGGCCGAGGCCGAGGCCGAGGCCGAGGCTGCGGACACGAGCCCGGGCGGAACTGCCTCCTAGTCGAAACCTCCTGGCCCACCCCCCTCGAGCGAGCTCGTGCGCCTACCCGGCTGGAACCCCGGCCGGGAGCGAACCGGTGCCGTGCGGGGGACACCCGCCGACCTGTTGGTGGTGGGGCTGGCCAACCCGGGAAGTGAGTACGCCGGGACCCGCCACAACGTCGGGGCCGAGGTGGTCGACCTGCTGGCCGAACGCCACGGTGCCCGCCTCAAGCGAGCCGTGGGCCGGGCCTTGTCGGGTGAGGTCCGAGTGGGTCAGCGCCTCCTGGTGCTGGCCGTTCCCGGTGTCTTCATGAACCTCTCGGGAGAGACGGTCGGGCCCCTGGTTCGCCGCTACTGCCCCGACGACCCGGCCCGCCTGGTGATCGTCCACGACGAGCTCGACCTCGAGCCCGGTCGCCTCAAGATCAAGGTCGGTGGCGGCCTCGCCGGCCACAACGGCCTCAAGTCGATCAAGGCCCATCTGCACACCGACGCCTTCGTGCGGGTGCGCCTGGGGGTGGGCAAGCCGCCGGGTCGCCAGGCCGGCGCCGATCACGTGCTGCGCCGACCGGGCAAGGCCGAGCGTGGCGCGCTGGACGTGGCCATCGTCGACGCCGCCGACGCAGTGGAGCTCATCCTCACGGAGGGCCCCGACCGGGCTATGAACCGCTACAACTAGGCCCCTGGCGTCGCCGTCGCCTGGCGTTTCCAGGTAGGCCTCATGGCTGGGGGGGTGAACGCCCGCTGAGCTCGGACCAGCGTACGGGTGGTGGGCACCTGGGCCCGCCGGAGGAAGGCGTGCACAAGGCCGACCGGGTGACGTCAGCTCTGCGGCGCGACCCGTCCGGGGCAGGCGGGAGGGGTCGGGAAGGGGCCCGACGGGGACGGGCCAGTAGCCTGGGCCGCTCGTGCGCCTGTCGTCCCTGCCC
>JAUJLZ010000227.1:0-1829 GCA_030447125.1 Acidimicrobiales bacterium | reverse complement strand
CCCGACGGGGACGGGCCAGTAGCCTGGGCCGCTCGTGCGCCTGTCGTCCCTGCCCTCGCTGTTGTCCGATGACCCGGCGCTGGCCCAAGTGGCAGGGCGGGCCTCGGCCACGCTGGCGGTGCCCGAAGCGGCCCGGGCCATCGCCCTGGCCGGCCTGGCCCAAGGCAGTGACCGTCTGCCCCTCGTGGTGGCCGTGCCCACCACCGGCGAGGCCGAGCGCCTGGTGCACGACCTCGAGGTGTTCCTCGGTCCTCATGCCGTCGAGCTCTTCCCCGCGTGGGAGACCCTGCCCTTCGAGCGGGTGAGCCCGAGCGTCGAGGCCATGGGCCGGCGCCTGCGCACCCTCTGGCGCCTCCGTCACCGACAGGCCCAGGTGATCGTCGCCCCTGTGCGAGCACTGGTGCAGCGCCTGGGCCCGCACGTGGAGGACGTCGAACCTGTCGTGGTTCGCCCCGGCGACCAGCTCGATCCCGTCGCCCTGGTCGAGCGCCTGGTGGGGGAGGGCTACCGCCGCGAGTACCAGGTCGAGCATCGGGGCGAGGTGGCGGTACGCGGCTCCATCGTCGACGTCTATCCCTCCACTGCCGACGGGCCGGTGCGGATCGACCTGTGGGGTGACGAGGTCGACCGGCTCAGCGCCTTCTCCGTCAGCGACCAACGCAGCCGCGCCGACGTGGAGGTGGCCGAGCTGTTCGGCTGCCGGGAGCTGCTGCCCACCAAGGAGGTCCGGACCCGTGCGGCGGGGCTGGTGGCCACCCAGCCCTGGGGTCGAGAGCAGTGGGAACGCCTGGCCGAAGGCCAGATCTTCGACGGGATGGAGTCCTGGCTGCCGTGGCTGGCCGACGGCGAGCACACGCTGTTCGATCTACTGGCCACCACGGAAGGTGACGGTGCCGGCCACGACGTCGGTCAGGTCGTGCTCATCGAGCCCCGGCGCCTGCGAGACCGGGCCGCCGACCTGGCCGCCGAGGAAGCCGACCTGGCCGCTTCCCTGGCCCGGACCTGGGGGGCCACGACCGACGGCGAGTCCGACCTCCCCCGACTGCACCTCCCCTTCGACGACCTCTTGGCCCGCACCACGGCCCCGGCGCTGGCCGTCATCACCACGGCCGAGGGGCCGTCGACCCCCCAGCTGCAGGCCAGCGGTTGGGCGCCAGTGGTGGGAGACGCCGGGAACCTCGCTGGTCGCCTGCGCACGCTCCTGGCCGACGGCTACCGGGTGGTGCTGGCCGCCGACGGCCAAGGCTCGGCCACCCGCATGATGTCCGCCCTGGCCGAAGAGGGCGTCGAGCTGACGCTGGCCCCTGATGGCGGGGACGACGGCGGGGACGGGGGCCGAGGCGGCCGCGACGTGACCAAGCCAGGTGGTCATGCCGTGGTCGCCTCCCTCGACCGGGGCTTCGTCCTGCCCGCCGCCCGCCTGGCGGTGCTGAGCGAACGTGACGTCACTGGCCGGCGCCGGGCCCATCGACCGGCCCGGCCCCGGCGTCGGGACGCCGCCGGGTTCTTCGACGACCTCAAAGCGGGCGATTACGTGGTGCACGTCCAGCACGGGGTGGCTCGCTACGGCGGGATGGTGTCGCGCTCCATGGGCGGGACCGCCCGTGACTACCTCCTGCTCGAGTACCGGGGCGGCGACAAGCTCTACGTGCCCTCCGACCAGATCGACGCCGTGCGCCACCACACTGGCAGCGACACCCCCACCCTGCACCGCATGGGTGGGGTCGAGTGGCAGCGGGCCAAGGCCCAGGCCCGTTCGGCCACCCGGGAGATCGCCCGGGAGCTGGTGGTGCTCTACCAGCAGCGGGCGTCGACGCCCGGCCACGCCT
>JAUJLZ010000226.1 GCA_030447125.1 Acidimicrobiales bacterium | reverse complement strand
AGTTCTGGCTGGGCATCCTCGGCCCCTCGACCACCTGGTTGCTGCGGCGCGTGGCCGCCAGCCTCGAGGCGGCCCCGGCGGGTTTCGACCTGCCCCTCGCCGACACCGCCCGGGCGCTCGGCATCGGGGGCGACGGTGCCAGCTCCCCGTTCGTGCGGGCCCTGGGCCGGTGTTGCCAGTTCCAGTTGGCTGCGGCCGAGGACGACGGCGTCCTGGTCGTCCGGCGCAAGCTGCCACCCCTCAACCGCCGCCAGCTCGCCCGCCTGCCCGAGCCGGTGCAGGTCGACCACCAGCGCTGGCAGGACGCCGAGCTGGCCACGCCCCCGGTGGAGAAGATGCGACGCCGCTCCCGCTGCCTGGCCCTGTCGTTGCTCGAGCTGGGCGAGGACCTCGAAGCCACCGAGCGCCAGCTCCTGCGCTGGCGCTTCCACCCGGCGTTGTGCCACGAGTCGGCCGCCTGGGCCTGGCAGCGCCACACCCGGGCGCTGGCCGAGGCCAGGCGCAGCGACGTGGTGCCCGCCTCTCCGGGAGGTGGTCCCGCCGCGGTCCCGGTCAGTTGCTGACCTCTCGGGTCCGGCGCGTCCCCCCGTGCGCCGGACCTGAGAAGGCAGGGCGAACGTCGCCCGTCCTCCTTCTGCCCTTTTCGGTCCATCCACAGCTACCCTTGAGCACGCTCGAGGAAGCGCCTCCGAGCGTTGTCGAGCGGAGCTCAGGGGAACAAGGCCGGCGTGTTGCTGCTCAGACCACCAGGCGTGTATCCGGCCCAGCGCGACACCTGGTTGCTGGCTGAGGCCCTGCGACAAGAACCCAAGGTCGAGGGAGCCAGGGTGCTCGATCTCGGGACGGGAAGCGGCGCCCTCGCCGTCGCCGCGGCTCGGGCCGGAGCGACGGAGGTGACGGCGGTCGACGTCTCCCGCCAGGCCCTGGCCACCACGTGGGTCAACGCCCGCTGTCGGGGGCTGCGGGTACGCGTGCGCCTGGGTGACCTGGTCCAGCCCGTGCTCGAGGAGCGTTTCGACGTCATCGTGTCCAACCCGCCCTACGTGCCCTCCGAGCACGACCACCTGCCCCGGCGCGGGCTGGACCGGTGCTACGACGGGGGCATCGACGGGCGGGCCGTGCTCGACCGAATCTGCACCGAAGCCCCCAAGCTCCTGGCCGCCGGCGGTGTGTTCCTCGTCGTGCACTCCGCCGTGTGCGGGGTGTCGACCACCCTGGCCCACCTGGCCGGCGAAGGACTGGACGCCACGGTGGTGGCCCGCTGCGACCACGACTTCGGTCCGGTGTTCTCGTCCCGGGCGGCGCTGTTGGCGTCGCGTGGTCTGATCGAACCCGGCCAGCGCAGCGAGGAGCTGGCGGTGATCCGTGCGACCCGAGCGCGGTAGCGCCGCCGCCGGGGCCGGTCGGTCTCCGACGAGGATCACCCTGGCCGAGGCCAACGGGCCCATCCTGGTCGAGGGCCCGGTGGAGCTGGTCCTGGCCGATGGGACCACCGTGAGGTCCGACCGGCCGGTGGTGGCGCTGTGCGCGTGCCGGAGCAGCGACCGCTACCCGTTCTGCGACACCACCCACCGCCGGCGGGTGCGCCTCGCCGAGAGGACCCCTCAGGCGGAGGTGGTCCCCGCCATCACCAACGGGCGTAGCAGCGAGGAGCGGCCAGCCTCCCAGGCACCGAGGAGCTGACGGGCGAGGCCGTCCTCCAAGAGGGTGCTGGCCTGCAGCCCGAACACCACGTCGGGGGCCAGTTCTGGCTCCCGGGCCAACAGGTCGGCGATGACGTCCCGGCGTACGAGCTGCTCGTGCACGGCGTCGGCCTCGACGTGCTCGTTGTAGAAGGCCACGCTGGCGGGTCCCACGGCCAGGCGCTCCATGGCCTGGGCCAGGCGCCGCGACCCCGGCGACGAGGTGATCTCCACCATGGCGAACTGGCCGACCAGTGCTCCCCGCAGGGACCGGTGCAGGCCGAGCAGCGACATCAGGTTCACCGTGGCCAGCACCGCGGCCGGAGCCACGTCGAGGTAGGCGCCGTAGCCGGCGTCGAGGCCCAGCTCGTCCATCATGTCGGCGAAGAGCCGGGCGTGGAGGCGCTCCGCCCGACCGGCGCCGTACTCGTCGTGCTCCACCGTCACCATCGAGGCCTTGGCCTGGCCCTCGAGGCGGGGGATGACCCACGCCTGGGGATCGGCCTCCTTCAGGTGGTAGAGCGAGCGCAGGGCCACGTACTCCTCGACGTGGGTTCGCTCGCCCCGCTCAGCCAGGAAGTACGACGGCCCCCAGCCGTCGACGGGCTCGACCAGGAGCGCATCGAGCTCGCCGGCGACGTCGCCCCCGCCGGCCACCTCGGCTCGCAGGGCGGCGAGGAAGGGCCGCTCCATGGCCCGGCGCAGACCCAACAGCTCCGGTGCCCACTCGAGCTCGGGGTCGGTCCCGGCGAAGGAGCGGTAGTGCAGCTCGTAGCAGGAGTAGAGCGCCAGCTGGAGGTCGTCGCCGTAGGGGTCGGCCGTGGTGGGCCCGGTCCCGGCGGCGACGTCGAGCAACGTGGCGACGTCGCGCTGGCCGGCCAGCACGTCGTGCACCGCCGCCGACAGGGGGCCCCTGGGGGCGGCCAGCGGCGGACCTGCGCCAACCAGCCGTTGGGCGCCAGGCCCCGTGGGCCGGGCCGCAGCGGTGGTGGTCACGACCGGCCGGCCTCGACCTGGCCGGCGGGCGTGTGCTCGGGGGGCACGACCTCGGCGGGCGGAGGCGGCCCGGGAGGGGTGCCGTCGCCGAAGGGTCGTCCGCCCAGGGCCTCCCGGCCGTGGGGCGCGAGCCAGCCCGAGAGGTCGGGCCCGGCGGGCACGATGGCCGTGGGGTTGATGTCGGTGTGGACCTCGTAGTAGTGGCGCTTGATGTGGTCGAAGTCGGTGGTGTCGCCGAAGCCCGGCGTCTGGAACAGGTCACGGGCGTAGGCCCACAGCACCGGGAGCTCGGCGAGCTTGTGGCGGTTGCACTTGAAGTGGCCGTGGTAGACGGGGTCGAAGCGGGCCAGGGTGGTGAACAGGCGCACGTCGGCCTCGGTGATGGCGTCGCCCACCAGGTAGCGCTGGTGTTCGAGGCGCTCGCAGAGCCAGTCGAGGCGGGCGAAGAGCCGGTGGTACGACGCCTCGTAAGCCCGCTGGCCGCCGGCGAAGCCGCAGCGGTAGACGCCGTTGTTCACGTCTTGGAAGATCAACTCGGCCACCTCGTCGATCTCGTCGCGACGGGCCTCGGGGTAGAGGTCGGGGGCGCCGGGTCGGTGGTGGGCACGCCACTGCGTCGACAGGTCCAGGGTGATCTGGGCGAAGTCGTTGGTGACCACCTGGCCGGTGGGGATGTCGACGATGGCGGGCACGGTGATGCCCCGGTCGTAGTCGGGGAAGCGGGCCAAGAACGCCTCCTGCAGGCGCTCGATGCCGAGGACCGGATCGCGCCCGCCGGGGTCGAGGTCGAAGGTCCAGCTGCGCTCGTCGTGGGTGGGCCCGGTGATGCCCATCGACAGCACCCCTTCGAGCCCGAGCAGGCGGCGCACGATGATGGCCCGGTTGGCCCAGGGGCAGGCTCGGGCCACGACCAGGCGGTAGCGCCCCGGCTCCACCGGGTAGCCGTCGGCGCCGTCGGCGGTGATACGGGTGGCGATGTAGTTCCGGTCCCGGGTGAACTCACCGGCGGGGTTGACGTAGGTGGCCATCAC
>JAUJLZ010000225.1 GCA_030447125.1 Acidimicrobiales bacterium | reverse complement strand
TAGATGGAGACGGACTTCCCGCTGCTCAGCGTCCTGGTCGTGGCCCCGGCGGTCGGTGCCCTCCTGGTCGCCCTGGTGCCCAAGGGCAACGACGCACTCGCGCGGGCTGTGGGGGTGGGCGCCACCCTGGTGGTGGCGGCGCTGAGCATCTGGGTGATGGTGGCCTTCCGGGGGGCCGACGCCGGGTTCCAGTTCGGGGAGCGCTACACCTGGATCGAGGACTTCGGCATCGCCTGGAACCTGGGGGTCGACGGCATTTCGCTCTTCCTGGTGGTGCTCACCGGGCTGCTGTTCCCCATCGCCATGATCGGGGTGAAGCCCCACCACGATCCCAAGGCCTACCTGGCCTGGTTGCTCCTGCTCGAGGCCGGGTGCCTGGGCGTGTTCCTGGCGCTGGACCTCTTCCTGTTCTTCGTCATGTTCGAGATCGTGCTCGTGCCCATGTACTTCCTCATCGGGGGCTGGGGCTACGGGGAGCGGGTCTACGCCGCCCTGAAGTTCTTCCTGTTCACCATGCTGGGCTCGGCCTTCATGCTGGTGGGGATCCTGGCCCTGGCCTTCCTCCACGAGCGGGCCACCGGCGTGCTCACCTTCGACCTGGTCGCCATCGCCGAGGCCGACGGCGCCATCGCCGAGTCGACGGCGCGCTGGCTGTTCCTGGCCTTCGCCGTGGCCTTCGCCGTCAAAGTGCCGGTGTTCCCCCTGCACACCTGGCTGCCCGATGCCCACACCCAGGCGCCCACCGCCGGCTCGGTGATCCTGGCCGGGGTGATGCTCAAGCTGGGCACCTACGGGTTCCTGCGCTTCGGGCTGTACCTGTTCCCCGAGGCCGCGACCTACTTCGCACCGCTGCTGGTCACCCTGGGCGTCATCGGCATCATCTACGGGGCGGTGGTCGCCGCCGTGCAAAAGGACCTGAAGCGCCTGGTGGCCTACTCCTCGGTGGCCCACCTCGGCTTCATCGTGTTGGGGACCTTCGCCTTCACCACCCAAGGCCTCCAGGGCGGGGTGATCCAGATGGTCAACCACGGCATCTCCACCGGGGCGCTGTTCCTCCTGGTGGGCATGATCTCCGACCGCCGCCACACCCGGGAGATCGCCAAGTTGGGCGGGCTGCAGAAGTCCGCACCGGTGCTGGCCGGGGTGTTCACCCTGGTCATGCTCTCCTCGGTGGGCCTGCCCGGCCTCAACGGCTTCGTGGGTGAGTTCCTCATCCTCATCGGCAGCTTCCCCACCCGTCAGTGGTGGACGGTCGTGGCCACGGCCGGCGTCATCCTGGCCGCGCTGTACCTGCTGTGGGCCTACCAGCGGGTCTTCCACGGCACCCCCGAGGGCGACAACGCCACCATGGCCGACATGACCCGCCGGGAACTGGCCGTCCTGGCCCCGCTGCTGGCCGCCATCGTTTTCCTCGGTGTCTACCCCAAGCCCGTGCTCGAGCGCATCGAGCCGGCGGTCGACCGTCTCATCGCCCACGTGGAGGAGCGCTCCGACTTCACCCAGCCCGAGGTGACGGCCACCGGGGCTGGTGAGCAGCCGTGATCGCCCAGATCCAGCCCATCGTCACCCCCGCCATCGATTGGCTCGCCCTGTCACCCCTGCTCGTCCTGGTGGGCGGGGCCCTGTTCCTGCTCACCGCCGCCGCCCTGGCCAGTGGTCGTCCCCCCCGGGGGTTCTATGCCCTGTTCACCGTGGTGACCGCGGTGCTGGCCATGGTCTGCTCGGCCCTGGCCTGGGGGCGGGTGACCGACCCGGCTCGCGGGCCCTACAGCGCCATCGGCGACGCCATCGTCGTCGACGGCTTCAGCGTCTTCTTCGGGGTGGTCATCACCGCCGCCATCGCCCTGGCCGCCCTCCTGGCCGACGACTACCTGCGCCGGGAGGGCCTCGACGGTCCCGAGCTCTACGTGCTCATGCTCCTCTCGGGCACGGGTGGCCTCGTCATGGCCATGGCCAACGACCTCATCGTGGTCTTCCTCGGGTTGGAGACGCTCTCCATCGCCCTCTACGTCATGGCCGGCTTCCAACTCCGCCGTCTCGAGTCCCAGGAATCGGCCATCAAGTACTTCGTGCTGGGCTCGTTCTCCTCGGCCTTCCTCCTCTACGGCATCGCCCTGGTCTACGGGGCCACCGGCTCCACCAACTTCAGCCGCATCGCCGACTTCCTGGCCGACAACCTGTTGGTGACCAACGGCCTGCTCCTCGCCGGCTTCGCCCTGCTGTTGGTGGGCCTCGGCTTCAAGGTGGCGGCCGTCCCCTTCCACGTGTGGACGCCCGACGTCTACCAGGGGGCTCCTACTCCGGTGACCGCGTTCATGGCCTCAGCGTCCAAGGCCGCCGGCTTCGCCGCCCTCTTGCGGGTGTTCCTGTCGACCTTCGAGATCTACAGCTTCGACTGGCGCCCGATCATGTGGGCCTTGGCCGTCCTCACCTTGTTGGTGGGGTCGTTCCTCGCCATCGTGCAGACCGACGTCAAGCGCATGCTGGCCTACAGCTCCATCGGCCATGCCGGGTTCATCCTGGTCGGGGCCGAGGCGGCCAGCGACCGGGGGATCGCCGGAGCGCTGTTCTACCTGCTGGCCTACACCTTCATGGTGGTGGGCAGCTTCGGCGTGGCCACACTGGTCGGGCGCCGAGGCGATGCCGACCACAGCCTGCCCGCCTACCGGGGCCTGTCCCAGCGCCGCCCGCTCCTGGCCCTGGCCTTCACCGTGTTCCTGCTGGCCCAGGCGGGCGTCCCTCTCACCTCGGGGTTCCTGGCCAAGTTCTATGTGATCGGCGCCGCCGTCGAGGCCGAGAGCTACGCCCTGGCCCTCATCGCCATGGTCTCGGCGGTGGTCTCGGCCTTCGTCTACCTGCGCATCATCGTGGCCATGTACATGTCGGTCGAAGAGGGCGCCGAGACCGACGCCCTGGTGGGTGCTCCCGTCATCCGGGTCCCCCCGGCCGCCGCCCTCAGCCTGGGCATCGCCCTGGTCTTCACCGTCGTCGTGGGCCTGGTCCCGTCGCCAGTGGTCGACTTCGCCCGCGACGCCCTCCCGGTCCTGGTCAGCGCCGGCCCCTAGCGGTAGGAAGGTACTACTCTCGGGTTCCTGCCCGAGGAGAAGGTCACCCTCACCCTCGACGGGCGAGCGATTGCAGGAGCTGCGGACCTTGGTTGGTGGCCGGAGCCTCTCTGCTGCCGTCGACCGAGCGCTCGCCGACCATCTCCTCCGCCTTCGCCACCTGCAGGCCGTGGACGAGTGGTTGTCCGAGCTCGACCGGGAGCACGGGCCGGTGGGACCCGACGGCGTCGCTTGGGCTCCGGAGGTGGTGGGGGCGTGGAGGTGGGTCGCAACCTCGGCGGCCGCCCGGCGGTCTGATGCTCCTGGTCGCCAGCGAAGCGTTGTCAGCGGTCGCTCATCGTGGTCGCGTCGGTCGTCGGATGATGGTCCCTCCCCCTCCTTTGGCCCCTCGTGAGGGCGGTCACTAGGCTGGCCGAACCGTGGCCGAGTTCCTCCGTGCCTACCTCACTGTGGCGGTCTTCGCCGGCGCTGCCGGCCTGTTGGTGGTCCTGCTGTCGACACTGGGCTGGGCCATCCGCCCGTCGAGGCCCAGCCGGCAGAAGTCCATTGCCTACGAGAGCGGGGTCGATCCGGCTGGTCCGGGCTTCGGCCAGAGCCAGATCCGCTACTACATCTTCGCCCTGCTCTTCGTGCTCTTCGACGTGGAGGCGGTCTA
>JAUJLZ010000033.1:2155-12930 GCA_030447125.1 Acidimicrobiales bacterium | reverse complement strand
GGCGCAGGCTGAAGCTCTGGGCCATGCGCACCAGCGCGTCGTAGATGGCGCCCTCCCCGTGGGGGTGGAGCTTGCCCATCACGTCGCCGGTGACCCGGGCCGACTTGAGCCGCAGCCGGTCGGGGCGGGCACCAAGGTCGTGCATGGCGTACAAGATGCGGCGGTGCACGGGCTTGAGCCCATCACGGGCGTCGGGCAGCGCCCGGCTGATGATGGTGGCCATGGCGTACTCCAGGAAGGAGCGCTCCATCTCATCTTGGATCTCGATGGGCTCGATCCCAGCCAGCACCGTATCGGTCCCCTCGCCATCACCGCCACCGGGAAACAAGGTGTCACTCATGCCTGAGCCTTCCCGCCAACGGCCATGGCAGCCACCGCACTGCCGTCGGCCACCCAAGCCGCCGAAGGCGGCCTACCTGGCTGACGGCCAGGCGAGCGAAGCTCGCCCAAAAGGGTGTTCAGCGCGCAGGCCGGCGGGCTCTGCCCGACGGCCGGAGCACAACCAAGCTCGTCCGAACGGAGCGAAGCGAGTGAGGACGAAAGCATCTAGATGTCCAAAAATCTGACGTCGGTGGCGTTGGTGGTGATGAAGTGCTTGCGCACCTCCACGTCGTTGCCCATGAGCACGCTGGTGACCTCGTCGGCGATGGTGGCCTGCTCCACGTTGACCTGCAGCAGGGTGCGCTTGGCCGGGTCCATGGTGGTGTCCCCCAGCTCCTGCCAGTCCATCTCCCCCAGGCCCTTCAGCCGGCCGAAGTCGAAGTGCTTGTCGGGGTGCTCGGCCAGGAAGCGCAGCCGGGCGCCCTCGTCTTTGAGGTACTCCTTCTCCTTGCCGACCTCCACCGAGAACAGCGGCGGCTGGGCGATGTAGACGTGGCCGGCTTCTACCAACGGCTGCATCTGGCGGAAGAAGAAGGTGAGCAACAGGGTGCGGATGTGGCTGCCGTCGACGTCGGCGTCGGCCATGATGACGATCTTGTGGTAGCGGATCTTGTCGAGGTCGAAGTCGTCGCCCAGGCCGGCGCCGATGGCCTTGACCAGGGCCTCCACCTCGTTGTTCTTCAGCATGCGGTCGATGCGGGCCCGCTCGACGTTGAGGATCTTGCCCCGGATGGGCAGCACTGCCTGGCGCTCGGGGTTGCGGGCCTTGATGGCCGAGCCGCCGGCGGAGTCACCCTCGACGATGAACAGCTCGGTCTCCCGGGCGTTGCGCGACGAGCAGTCGGTGAGCTTGCCCGGCATGCCTGCGCCCTCGAGCGGTGACTTGCGCCGGGTGGCCTCCCGGGCCTGGCGGGCGGCCATGCGGGCCCGGGCCGCCTGGATGGCCTTCTGTACGATCTGGCGGGCCTCGGTGGGGTGCTCCTCCAGCCAGTCGCCCAGCTTCTCGTTGGTGGCCCGCTCCATGAGTGAGCGCATGGAGACGTTGCCCAGCTTGGCCTTGGTCTGCCCCTCGAACTGCGGATCGGTGAGGCGCACGCTGAGGATGGCGGTGAGGCCCTCGCGGATGTCCTCTCCCAGGAGACGGTCCTCCTTCTCCTTGAGCAGGTTGCGGGCCTTGGCGTAGTTGTTGATGGCGTTGGTCAGGGCCTTCTTGAAGCCCTCCTCGTGCATGCCCCCCTCGATGGTGGCGATGCCGTTGGCGAAGGAGTGGATGCCGTCGTAGTAGGCGGTGTTCCACTGGAAGGCGACCTCGACCTCCTGGCCCTCCTCGCCGGCGCTGTAGTAGCCCACCCGCTTGAACAACGCCTCCTTGGAGGCGTTGAGGTGGCGGACGAAGTCCTCGATGCCGCCGCTGTAGCGGTAGACCTTGCGCTCGGAGTCGTGGCCCGGGCGCTCGTCGGTGAAGCGGATCTCGAGGCCCTTGTTGAGAAAGGCGTAGACCTGCAGCTTCTCCAGCAGGGTCTGGGCCCGGAAGTCGGTGCCCTCGGAGGAGAAGACCTCGGGGTCGGGCCAGAAGGTGACGGTGGTGCCGCTGCGGCCCCGGGGCGCGTTGCCGGTGATCTCCAGGCCGCCCTGGGGCCTGCCCCCCTTGGCGAACTCCATGCGGTGGTGCTTGCCGTTGCGGTCGACCTCGACCACCAGGCGCTGCGACAGGGCGTTGACCACCGACACGCCCACCCCGTGGAGCCCACCGGAGACCTTGTAGCCGCCGCCGCCGAACTTGCCCCCGGCGTGCAGGACGGTCAGGACGACCTCGACGCCCGACTTGTTCTTGTACTTGGGGTGGGGATCGACGGGGATGCCCCGGCCGTTGTCGGACACCCGGCAGCCCCCGTCGTCGAGCAGGGTGATGTCGATGCGGTCGCAGTGGCCGGCCATGGCCTCGTCGACGGCGTTGTCGACCACCTCCACGAACAGGTGGTGCAGACCGTTGAGGCCGGTCGAGCCGATGTACATCCCCGGGCGCTTGCGCACCGCTTCCAGGCCTTCGAGCACCTGGATGTCCTTGGAGCCGTAGGAGTCGCCGCTGTCAGCCACGCGCGCCTTCCTCCCTGCCGTCACGAATGAAGGGCGATCGCCTTGCCCAGCGCCGACAAAGGGGCTGGTCAGAGGCACGAATCGCGATGGATGCAGTGTACCAGGAGGGTGCGACAGCCAGGCGGAGCCCGTGGGCTCGGAGGGGGTGCGGGCCGCCTCAGGCCCGGGCCACGCGCACCTCGATGGCCGTGATCACGCCCTCGCCCGCCACCTCGCCCACCCGCTCGAGGAGGCGGGCCTCGAGCCAGCGCAGTTGCGTGGCCCACGCCGGCTCGTCGACCACCACCACCAGGACCCCGTGGCGCAGCGATCGGGGCCGGGCGTGGGCCGCCACCGCCTCGCCCACCAGCTCGGGCCACGACGCGAAGAGCCGGGACAACACCGTGGCCGGTGGTCCTCCGAGGGAGCGGCTGAGCCGGTCGAGTGACTCACCCACGGGCCGGGGCCCGGGTCCCCGGCCCCCCGGAAGGGGCGACACCGCGCTCACTGCGGCTCCAGCCGGCCGTCGCGGACCCGCACCACCAGCTCGGGCGAGATCTCCCCTGGCACCGGTCCTGTGGTGGTCAACATGGCCTGAGCCGGGGGCAGGTGGGCCAGCAGGGCCGAGCTGCGATCGGGATCGAGCTCGGAGAACACGTCGTCGAGCAACAGCACCGGTGCGCTCCCGCTGGCCTCGGCGACCAGCTCATGGCCGGCCAGGCGCAGGGCCAGGGCCAGGGACCGCTGCTCGCCCTGGGAGGCGTGGGAGCGGGCCGGGAGGCCGGCGATGGTGAACATCACGTCGTCACGGTGGGGTCCCACGGTGCTCACGCCCCGTCGCACGTCTTCGGTCCGGGCCCTCGCCAGCGCCTCGGCCAGCCCGCCGCCTCGCCACGGCGCCAGGTAGGCCAGGGCCACGTGGGCCGCCGTCTCCGCCACCTGGTCGTAGACCTTGGCCACCAGGGGCTCGAGCGCATCGACCAACGACGCCCGGGCCTGGCCGAGGGCATCGCCCAGCTCGCTCATCTTGGCGTCCCACACGTCGAGGGTCCTGTCCTCGTCGGTGCCGAGGCGCCCGCCGGCCTGGCGCAACAGGGTCCCCCGCTGGCGCAGGACCCGGTCCAGGTCGCCCTGGAGCGCAGCCGAGCGGGGAGAGGCTGCGACCAGGAGGTCATCGACCAGGCGCCGCCGGTGGGCGGGACCGGCCTTGACCAGGGCCAGGTCGTCGGGCGAGAACACGCTGACCTGGGCGGTGCCCCCCAGGTCGGACGTCCGGCGCAGGGGCTGGCGGTTGACCAGGACACGGTCGCGCCCCGTCGGGCGCAGCTCGGCCTCCACCAGCGACGTCGAGCTGCTCCCTGGCCGTTGGGGATCCAGCTCGGCCCGGACCACGGCATGCTCGGCCCCGGCGCGCACCAGGGCCTCCCCCGGCGCCCCCCGGAACGACGACAGGGTGGCCAGGTAGGCGACGGCCTCCAAGAGGTTGGTCTTGCCCTCACCGTTGGCCCCCACCAAGGCGGTCAGTCCCGGTGGCGGTTCCAGTTCGGCTGCGCTGAAGTTGCGGAAGTCGACCAGCCACAGGTGACGTAGCCGCACCGGCGACCACCGCCTCTCAGGAGACGCGGATGGGCATCAGCAGGTACAGGTAGTCGTGGCGGCCTACCGCCCGTACCACCGCGGGCTTGAGCCCGTCGAGGGTCTCAAGGGTCACCTCGTCGCCGGCCACGGCCTCGATGCCGTCGACCAGGTACTCGGGGTTGAACGAGATGACCATCTCGGTGCCCTCGTACTTGGCGTCGAGCTCCTCTTCGGCCTGGCCCACGTCCTGGGTGACGGCACTGAGCTGCACGGTGGCGGGTCGCAGGTCGAGCCGCACGGGGATGGCCTCGCGGGCCAGCAACTTCACCCGGCGCAAGGCGTCGAGCAGGGGCTCGCGCCCCACGGTGAGGCGGTTGGGGTGGTGATCGGGGATGAGCTGGCGGTAGTTGGGGAACTGCCCCTCGATGAGGCGGGTGGTGAGCCGGGTGCCACTCGCCCCCCTGGTCACGGCATCGTCCCCACCTCCGTCGGCGGGTCCGGCGGCGAAGCTTCCCACCTCGAAGGTGGCGTCGCGTTCGCCCAGCCGCAGCGACACCGATCCACCGCCACCCTTGTCGGCGCCCCCGAGCAGCCGGGCCAGCTCGCCCAGCGCTCGTGACGGCACCAGCACCGACTGGCCCTCACGCAGGACCGAGGCTCCGGGCAGGTCGCGTACGGCGAGGCGGTAGGAGTCGGTCGCCACCAGGCGCAGCCCGTCGCCCTCGGCGGCCATGAGGACGCCGGTGAGGATGGGACGGGCGTCGTCGTGGCTGGCCGCAGGCACGACCTGGCGGAGCGCATCGACCAGGGCGGCGGCGTCGAGGGTGACCTCGTCGGCCGGGCTGTCGGCCACCCGGGGGAAGTCGTCGGCCGGCAACAGCCGCACGCTGAAGTGCGACCGGCCCGAGGCGATGCGGGCCTCAGCCTCGCTCACCTCGACATGGACCGCACCGGGGTCAAGGGCCCGCACGATGTCGGCGGCCAGGCGGGCGGGCAGCACGGCCACCCCGTCGGTGTCGCCGGCCACGGTGACGACCACCTGGATGGTCAGGTCGAGGTCGCTCCCGGTCAGGACCAGCCGGTCACCCTTGAGCGCAGCTTTGACGCCCGACAACACCGGCAGTGCCCCACCCCTGGTCGTCACCGCTCTGGTGGCACTGGCCAGGGCCTCGACCAGGACGTCGCGCTCGCAGCGGAACTTCACGCTGTTGCTCCTTGTCTAGAGAGAAGTATCTCTGGTAATGCCAATAAGGCCTGTGGATTGGGGAGAAGTCCCCATCGGCGCAGGTGAGAGCGGGTGGCGATAGCGGTCACGATGTCCCCAGGGTCTCACAGAACCGCGCTGGACGAGGTGACGGTGAGCTCTGGCTGTGGATCGTCGTCGCTTGCCCACAGCTCTGGCGGTGGTTCCACCCCAATCCCGTCCACAACCAGCTCGGCCATGCTCAGCGGGTGCCCCTGATGGTCTGGATGAGCTCGGTGACCTGGTCGTAGATCTGACGACGCTCCTTCATGAGGGCGCCGATCTTCTCGACGGCGTGGATCACCGTGGTGTGGTCGCGCCCCCCGTAGGCCCGGGCGATGGCCGGGTAGCTCAGGTCGGTCATCTCCCGGCACACGTACATGCCCACCTGACGGGCGATCACCAGGGGGCGGCGCCGGCTCCGCCCACAGATCTCTTCCACGCTGAAGTCGTACATCTCCGCGGTGGCGTCGAGGATGATCTTGGCGGTGATCATCCGGGGCCGGGAGTTGTCGAGGATGTCGCGCAGCACCCCCGATGCCAGCTCGACCGACACCGGGGCCCGGTCCAGGCTGGCGAAGGCCGAGACTCGGGTGAGCGCGCCCTCCAGCTCTCTGATGTTGTTGGTGATGTGGCTGGCGATGAAGTCGAGGACGTCGTCGGGGATGTGGGTCGGTTCCCGCTCGGCCTTTTTTCGCAGGATGGCCAGGCGGGTCTCGAGCTCAGGAGGTTGGATGTCGGTGATGAGGCCCCACTCGAAGCGGCTGCGGAGCCGATCCTCGAGCGTGGCGATGGCCCGGGGCGGTCGGTCGGAGCTGATGACGATCTGGCGGTCGGCACCGTGCAGTTGGTTGAACGTGTGGAAGAACTCCTCCTGGAGCCCTTCCTTGCCTTCCATGAACTGGATGTCGTCGACGAGCAGGACGTCGTTCTCGCGGTAGCGGCGCTTGAAGGCAGTGGTGTTGTTGGTGCGGATGGCGTCGACGAAGTCGTTCATGAACGCCTCGCACGACACGTAGCGCACGCCGTAGGCGGGATAGTTCTGATGGACGTACTGGGCCACGGCGTGCAACAGGTGGGTCTTGCCCAGGCCGGCGACGCCGTAGATGAACAGGGGGTTGTAGGAGCGGGCGGGGGTCTCGGCCACGGCGAGGGCGGCGGCGTGGGCGAAGCGGTTGGAGGCGCCGGTGACAAAGGCGTCGAAGGTGTAGCGGGGGTTGAGGGAGGGCTGGGCGGTGGGGGCCGAGCTCCAGCGAGCGGCCGGACGCTGGCCCTGTTCGGGTGTGGCCGTGGTGGCGCCGTCGGGGGTGGCACCGCCGAGGGTGTCGGGCGGGTGCGAGCCGGGTGAGGACGATGCCGCGTGTGGATCGGCGTCACCGGCGTCGGTGCGGATCTGGAACTGCACCTGGAGCCCGGCAGCGCCGGCACCGGCGAGCGTGTGGTGCACCTGGGTGAGCCAGCGTGTCTCCAGGCGGTCGCGGACGAGTGAGCTGGGCACGGCGACGACGAGGGTGGTGTCGTCGACGGTCACCGCCCTCGTGGGCTGGAAGCAGCTGTTCCAGGTCGCCTCGGGGACCTGGCGACGCAGCGCGTCGAGACAGGTGGCCCACAGCCGCTGCGCCTCACCCACCAGCCTGCACTCCTCCCCCCTGTATCAACCGTCCACAAGGAGATCCACAACCTGTGGACACCGCGGAGTCCGATCCCTCTGGCCAGCACCGCCGCCTCCTACCGGAAGGGGTCCGACCGGGAGAGGAAGGCGTGGAGCGGGCCCCTAACGTTGGGGGAACCCTGCTGGAGGAACGACGGGAGTGACCGTAGCATCCGAGGCGCCCCGCTGCGCAAGGGGTAGACGTGGTTCGATGTGCCTGCGGAGGGCCTGCCTGATCACGAGGGTGAAGCGCCGGCTCGACTGTTGGCGAGGGTAGGTCCCAGCCCGTAGCCTGGCCGGGCACTCCGCTTGGCAGAGTTGCGCGAGCGCTGCCCCGAGCACGCTCACTGATCTCCGGCCCAGCGGCCGATGAGGAGGAATTGCTGTGAAGCGGACGTTTCAACCGAACACCCGGAAGCGAGCCAAGAACCACGGCTTCCGCCATCGGATGTCGACGCGCGCCGGGCGGGCCATCATCAAGTCTCGGCGACGCAAGGGCCGACGCGCCCTGTCGGCGTGACCAGCTCGCCACCTTGACCGTCGCTCCCCCCGGCCCGCTGCCCGCGCCCCGCCGAACGGCGGCGATCTGGCGCGTGCGGGATCGAGCCACCTTCACGGCGCTGCGCCGCCAGGGCCAACGGGCCCGATCGGGTCCCTTGACCGTCACGTGGTTGCCGGGACCCTCGACGCAGTCGCCCCAGCCGCCCCGGGTGGCCTACGCCATCGGTCGCACCGTCGGGCCCGCCGTGGTCCGCAACCGGATCCGCCGCCGCCTGCGGGCCGTCGTGGCTGAGCTCGCCGGTGACCTGGTGCCGGGGGACTACCTGATCGGCGTGGCCCCCGCCGCCGCCCACGTCAGCTTCGCCACCCTGCGCTCGAGCCTGCACTCGGCCTCTGCTCGGGTGTCGGAGCAGCACCGGTGAGTCCCCCGGCCCGGGTCCTTCGAGGCCTGTTTCGGGGGTGGCAGCTCGTGCGCAGCGGTCGCCCCTCCCCCTGTCGCTTCGAGCCCACCTGTTCGGCCTACGGCATCGAGGCAGTCGAACGTTTCGGCGCTTTGCGTGGCGGAGTGCTCACGCTGCGTCGTCTGGGCCGGTGCCACCCGTGGGGCAGGATCGGCCTCGATCCCGTTCCCGAACGACTGGCACGCTGATGGGCGACCGGTAGATGTTCGACTTTCTCGCCGGCGTCTTGGCCGAGCTCTACAAGCTGTGGCCCAGCTACGGCGGCGCCATCATCTTGTTCACGGCGCTGATCATGCTCGTGCTCAGCCCGCTGTCGATCAAGAGCACCCGCTCGATGATCGCCATGCAGCGGGTCGGGCCCGAGGTCAAGAAGCTCCAGGCCAAGCACAAGGGCGATCGGGAGGCGCTCAACCGGGAGATGATGGCGTTCTACCAAGAGCACAACATCAACCCGTTCAGCTCGTGTCTGCCCCTGCTGCTGCAGATCCCGGTCTTCATCGTGCTCTACCAGGTGCTCATCGGGTTGACCCGGCGCGTCGATCCCGGCGATCCCACGTCGATGTTCAACCCCAAGTACCTGGAGGGCGAGGACACCCCCCTCGCCGTCGCCTTGCGGGGAACCAACGAGATGCTCTCGTTCGGCATGGACCTGTCGCAGAGCGCCCTGACCGAGTTGCGGACCGAAGGGCTCCTGGTCGCCTTGCCCTTCGTGGTCCTGGTCGGCCTGGTGGTGGTGACCTCGTTCGTCCAGCAACGTCAGGTGCAGGGACGCAACCCGTCGGCCACGATCAACCCCCAACAGCAGATGATCGCCAAGGTCTTTCCCTTCATCATGATCCCCATCTCGGTCTCCATTCCCGCAGGCGTGGTCATCTACTTCGTGGTGTCCAACGTGGTGCGGATTGGCCAGCAGGCGCTGGTGACGAGGCTGGACTTCAAAGACGCACCACCGCCTTCCGGGGGCGATGCGGGGGGCGGGAAGAAGTCCCCTCCCCCCAAGTCTCCCGCAGACGACGCGGTCGGAAAGGCCGGAAAGGCCCGGGCCCGGAACGGCCACGTCGCCGGGGCCAAGGGCGGCGCGACAAAGGGTGCCGGGGCCAAGGGTGGGGCCGGCTCCAATGGGTCCAAGGGTGCCGGGAAGAAAGGCGTCGGGGCCAAGGCGGGCGGGGCCAGGTCTGGAGCCGTCAAGAGGGCTGGCGCCAAGGGCGGCGCGGGAAAGACCGGGACTGCTCAGGCCGGCAACACCAAGACCGACGTCGGGTCGGGGGGGTTCAAGGAGCGAGCGGCCAAACGCAACGTGGCCCGTCGGACCGATGGCCAGGGCCCTGGTCCGACAGCCAACGGAAAGCATGCCAACGGCAGCGACCCCGACGGGGGGGGCGGTACGACGCCTCCCCCCCGTCCACGGAAGCGCAAGCGAAAGAGGAGATGAACGTGGAGTGGGTCGAAACGACGGGCAGGACGGTCGAGGAAGCCAAGGACGCAGCCCTGGACCGGCTGGGGGTGGACGAGCGTGACGCCGAGTTCGACGTCTTGGAAGAGGCGCGGAGTGGGCTCTTTGGCCGGGTCCGCCAAGAGGCGCGCGTGCGGGCACGTGTTCGTCCCGACCATCCTCGTCCCCGGGTTGACCGCCGGGAACGAAAGCGCCGCGGGGGAGAGCGTCAAAGCTCGAACAGCGGCTCAGGCTCCCGTTCCCCTTCTGGTTCGAGTGGGGCCCGTCGGGCCTCGTCCGCCGGCGCGGCGAGGGCGTCAGGCACTGGACCGGACATGTCCGCCGGGCGTGAGGACGACATGGACGACGGCCCCACCCAGGAAGAGCAGGCCGAAGAGGCACGTACCTTCCTCGACGGGTTGGCCGAAGCCTTCGGACTGGAAGCGGACGCCCAAGTCGAGCCCGTCGACCAGGACCAGATCGAAGCCCGGCTGGTCGGCAACGGTCTCGGGCTGTTGATCGGCCCCAAGGGCCAGACCCTCGCCGCCGTGCAGGATCTGACCCGGGCAGTCGTCCAGCGGGGGCCACGCCGGGGGAGTCGGATCCGCGTCGACGTCGGCGGCTATCAGGAGCGCCGCCGCGCCGCGCTGGTTCGTTTCGCGGTGCAGGTCGCCGAGCAGGTGCAGCAGACGGGGGTGGCGGTGTCAATGGAGCCCATGCCGGCGTTCGACCGCAAGGTGGTCCACGACGCCATCAACACCCTGGACGGGGTGTCCAGCCGATCCGAGGGCGAGGACCCCCAGCGTCGGGTTCTGATCCTGGCGGACGACCTCGCTGGCTGACGCCGACCCACCGGCCTCGGGCCCTGGCGCCGACGATCCGCTGATCGAGGTCCTCAAAGAGGCCCGCCAGCGGGGCTATCTTGGCCCGGGACCTGTCGAAGCCCAGATCGCCCACGCCCGGGCCTTCCTCCGCCACTGGCGCCCCGCGAGAGACGCCCTCTCCCTCGATCTCGGGAGCGGCGGAGGGATCCCGGGTTTGGTCCTGGCCCGTGATCGACCAGGCTCGCGGTGGGTCCTGCTCGACGCCAGCGCTTCCAAGACGGCGTTCTTGGTGGCGGCGAGCATCGGCCTTGGGTTGGCCGACCGGGTGACGGCGGTGACGGGCCGGGCGGAGGACGTGGGACGGGACCCCTCCCACCGCGGCCGGTACGCCTGGGTGGTCTCCCGATCCTTTGCCCGCCCGGCGGTGGCGGCCGAGTGCGCTGCTCCCCTTCTTCAGCTCGGTGGCGTCCTGTTGGTCAGCGAACCTCCTGAGGAGCAGGGCCGTTGGCCGCCCACCGGGGCAGGGCAGCTCGGTCTGGTGGCGGTCGAGACCAGGGAGGCGACACCTCGGATCGCGGTCCTTCACCAGGAACGGCATTGCCCTGGACGCTTTCCTCGTCGGGTGGGC